>CBIHQA010000407.1:0-4177 GCA_966211475.1 uncultured Neisseriales bacterium | reverse complement strand
AGGAAAAGGTGATCGACGGCCAGGTCACCGACAAGACCAAGGAATAAGCGTTCTCCCTGTTGCGCCGGCCGTCGGTCGGTGCAACACCCTTCCCCGCGTAAAGGCTGGCCGTGTTCGAAATCAGTTTTGGCGAACTGCTGGTGATCTTCGTGATCGCCCTGGTGGTGCTGGGCCCGGAGCGCCTGCCCAAGGTGGCCCGGACGCTGGGCGCCATGATGGGGCGCCTGCAGCGCTACGTCGCCGACGTGAAGATGGACTTGGCCCGCGAGGCCGAACTGTCCGAGCTGCGCCAGCTGCAGCAGGACACCACCGAAGCGCTGTCGGAGGTGAACCAGCAGTTCACCGCGCAGATGCGGGAAGTGGAGCAAAGCTTTACCGAAGTCGGCCAGACGATCCACCAGACGGCGACGGACACACAGGACGAGCTGAACCGCGTGCTGGTCGAGGCCGACGTGCCCGCCGCCCCGGAACCGGAGCGTGCCGCGCTGTTGTCGCCCGACCCGGTTGAGGAGCCGGCGCCGTCTATCCGCGACGAGGAGCCCCCCGCCCAGACGGAACCCGCTCCCATCGTGCCGCGCGCTGCACCCAGCGCTGACATCAAGGACGCTCGGCCTGCCGCGGACACCCCGCCTGCCGCAGATACCGCGCCCGAGGTGGATGAACGCCAGCTGTCCCTGTTCGACGAACCCGCGCCCACCAAGACCCCATGACCGACTCCACTGGCGACACGCTGCTGTCCCACCTGATCGAGCTGCGCGACCGCCTGATTCGCATTGCGGCGGTGCTGGTGGTGGCCTTCATCGTGCTGTTCTTCTGGTCGAAGAACCTGTACGACCTGATCGCCGCGCCGATGCTGCATTCGCTGCCCGCGAACAGCAAGCTGATCGCCACCGACATCACCGCGCCCTTCTTCGTGCCGATGAAGGTCACCTTCCTGGCTGCCCTGCTGCTGACCCTGCCGCACACGCTCTACCAGATCTGGGCCTTCGTGGCGCCCGGCCTGTATGCGCACGAACGGCGGCTGGTGTTGCCGCTAGTGGTGTCGTCGACCTTCCTGTTCTTCGTCGGGATGGCCTTCGCCTACCTCTTCGTGTTCCCGGTGGTGTTCAAGTTCATGGCCTCGGTCACGACGACCAGCGTGGAGTGGATGGCCGACATCAGCAAGTACCTGGACTTCGTGATCGGCATGTTCATCGCCTTCGGCGTCACCTTCGAGACGCCGGTGTTCGTGGTGGTGCTGGTGCGAATGGGTGTGGTGCAGGTCGCCAAGCTGAAGGAGATCCGGCCCTATGTGGTGGTCTGTGCCTTCATCGTGGCCGCGGTGGTGACGCCGCCGGACGTGGTGTCGCAGATGATGCTGGCCGTGCCGCTGTGGCTGTTGTACGAGCTGGGCGTGTTCTGCGCCGGGCTGATGAAGGTGCCGGCGCAGTAACGCGGGGCAGATTCGGCGAACAACGGGGACTGCGTGCAGTCCCCGTTTTGTTTTCCGGCGGTTCAGGCGGGGTGTCCGATGGGCCAGGTTGGCGCCGTTTCCCCGGCCGCCCTTCGGGCGTCCAGGCTACAGGCGGTCGGTTCACGCTTGCCAGGTGTGGTAGGTTGGGTTGAGCGTAGCGAAGCCCAACAGACGATCCTGGCAAGGGCCCTACGAGTTACTTTTTCAGGCCTTCCAGCTGCGCTTGCCCAGCAGCTTTTCGCCCAGTTCCGTCAGCGTCGAACACGGATAGCGCGTTTTCTCCCACTCCCGGGGATCGCCGGGGAAGGCATAGCCCTGCGGCGGCTCCCGCCGCTCCCAGGAGGTGACACGCCAGTCGCGCAGCTCGGCATGCGCTTCGGCGGCCGGCGTCATCGAGATGTACTGCGCCAGCCGCACCCGGTCGGGCGAGGTGTTCGGCCGGATGCCGTGCGCCAGCAGGCTGTTGAAGATCAGCAGGTCGCCGGCGCGCATCGGGATGAATTCCACGTTGAGTCCGGTCACATCGGGTTGCCAGGGATTGCGGTCCACCGGCTGAGTCTGCTTCCATGCCTCGAAATCACGGAACAGGGTCGGCACGCACTGGAAACCGCCCATCTCCGGATCGGTGTCGACCAGCGACAGCACGCCCTGCACATTGACTGGCAGCGGGTCCAGCGTGGTATCGGCATCCCAATGGATGAAGCCCTGGAAGGCGCGGCCGCTGCGGTTGGGCGGGTTCAGGTTGGCGCGATCGATGGTCACCCACAGGTCTTCGCGGTCCCAGATGTCGACGAAGGCGTCGTAGACGCGCTGCGTCTGCCGGTTGTCCCACAGGGTCTGGTGGTGGTAGGTCTCCACCATCCCGCTGTGGTTGAGTTCCTTCATGGCGTGGTCGCGGCGCTGGGCGCCGTACCAGGTGTCGGGGTTGGCTGGGTCCATCTCCTGGAATTCCCACAGGAAATCGACGGTACGCCGTACCTGCCCGGAGGGCACGGCTTGGCGCACGATCACGTAGCCGTAGGTGGTCCAGTGCTGCCAATCGGCCTCGGACAGCACCCGCAGTGGCTGTTGCTTGCGGATGTCGCGGAGCTGGGTCTGTACTTCGTAGGCAACACTGCTGTTGCCGGGGCGGTTGTCGCCGTAGCGGTAGCGATCCATGTCGGGTCTCCTTGTCGGATGAGTGAAGACAGCTTGCCGCAAACAGCAGCCCCCGCTTGTACCGAAACCGGCATGCTCTTGCACGATTACCGCAACCTGGCCGTGAGGTAGTCGCCTGATCCTGCAATTGGCGCATAATTCCTCCATGCGCCCCTCGTTCGAAAAAGTCGTCGTCCCGGATGACCAATCCTGGACCCTGTTCGACCGGCAACTGCCGTCCTTCCCCTTTTTGTGGCACTACCATCCGGAATTCGAACTGACGCTGACGCTCAACAGCAGCGGCGAGCGCTTCATCGGCGATCACGTCTCGCGCTACGGAGACGGGGACTTGGCGCTGATCGGCCCGAACCTGCCGCACACCTGGCATTCCCGGGCGGCGGTCGATCCGGGTCAGCCCCATCACGCGCTAGTGGTCTGGTTCAGCGAGGAGTGGGCACGTGGACTGACCGAGCGCTACACGGAATGGGCTCCCCTGAAGGCGATGCTGTCGGAAGCCGGCCGAGGATTGGCGTTCTCGAATGAAGTCAGACAACAGGTGGTGCCGCGTCTGCTGGCGCTGGCAGACGAGCCACCGGCGCGCCGCTGGCTCAGCCTGCTGGAGATACTGCTGCTGCTCGCCCAGGATGCGGGCGCCACACCGCTGGCTTCCCACGGTTTCGTCACGCAAGGCAATGCGTCGGACCAGGCCAGGCTGGAACGGGTGCTGAGCTACCTGCATACCCACTACCTGGATGCCGTGCGGCTGGCGACGCTGGCCGAACTGGCCGCGATGAGCGAGAGCCAGCTGCAGCGCTTCTTCAAGCGCCGCATGCGCATGACGGTCAGCGACTATCTGGCGCAACTCCGTATCGGCCGAGCCTGCGCGCTGCTGATCGAGCAGGACCGGCCGATCGCAGTGGTGGCCGCCGAAGCGGGCTATAGCCACCCGAGCTATTTCACGCGGCAGTTCCGGGCGGTCAAGGGGATGACGCCGGGGGAGTTCCGGCGGCGTTTCGGGGGAGGTTGAACGTGATCCCGCTCAGGCCGCCTGCCCTGCGGCCACACCGCTCGACCAGGCCCACTGGAAGTTGTAGCCCCCGAGCCAGCCGGTCACGTCGACCACCTCGCCGATGAAGAACAGGCCGGGCAACGACTTGGCCATCATGGTGCGGGAATCGAGCGCATGGGTATCGACGCCACCGCGGGTGGCCTCCGCCTTGCGGTAGCCTTCGGAGCCGCTGGGCAGCAGTTGCCAGTGCTGGACGGCATGAGCCAGTTGCCGCAACGCCTTGTCGGCGACGTCTGCCATCATGCGTCCGTCCAGGCCGGCATGCTGGGTCCAGCGGTCCGCCAACCGCTTCGGCAACCAGCCGGCGAGTGCCGTCGCGACCTGCTGGCGGTTGCCGGCCATTTGCGCCGGCCGGTCGGCATCCAGCCCGGGATCGGGTGGCACGTCGAGCGTCACCACGTCGCCCGCCGAAGGCAGGTCGAAGGCGGGGAGTTCATCGGTCGAGACGCTCGCCAGCCCCGCCTTGTTTCCGAGCGCCAGCACCGACCCGGCGGTGACAGGCTCGGGGCCGACGACGG
>CBIHQA010000406.1:0-4199 GCA_966211475.1 uncultured Neisseriales bacterium | reverse complement strand
TCACCTCGTGGATGTCGTCGCCCGGCTGCACCTTGTCCGCCACGTGGTTGACCAGCACCCGCAGCTGGTCGCACACGCCCAGCAGCAGCGCGATCAGCCGGCGGTCGACCCCCACGTCGCCGCTGCGCATCTTGTCCAGCACGCTTTCCGCGATGTGGGTGAACGCCACCAGCAGATCCAGGCCGAACAGCCCGGCCGAGCCCTTGATGGTGTGCGCCGCGCGGAAGATGGCGTTGAGCAGGTCCGGGTCGTCGGGGTTCTGCTCCAGCTGCAGCAGGGCATCCTCCATGTCCTGCAGCAGCTCGCGGCTTTCGATCACGAAGGTATGCAGCGCGTCGTCCAGGTTCATGTCGGTTCCTTTTCCCGGCCGGATTCGGAGGGGATCAGCACCGGGTCGCCAAAGAAGCCGACCAGGCCTGAGAGGTCGAGCGCCGCCAGCATCGCCTCGCTATGTCCGGTGCAGTGCAAGGTTTTGCCCTGCGCGGCGGCTTCGTTCTTGGCGGCGATCAGCAGTTGCAGGCCGGCCGTGTCCACCTCGGTGACTTCCGACAGGTCGACTTCCAGCGACGCGCAGCCGGCGATCGGTTGCAACAGCGTGTCGGCCAGCTCGCGGGCGGTGTAGATGGTCAGGTCGCCCTGGATGGACACGCGGCAGGGCTGCGCGCTGTCCGGTGCGGCGGGGTCGGTCATGGCGAGGCTCCCGGTACGGAGGGTCAAGGGGGCGGTGTGGGGCCAAAACGGTTCAGTTGGAAGCCTTGGACGCGTCCGTTCGCCCTGAGCCTGTTGAAGGACGTGGCACCACGCGCTTCGGCAGGCTCAGCTAGACGGCTGTTTGCGCTACAACTGAATCGTGTGCGGGTCAGGGCAGGACCAGCTTGGCGACGGCGGCCAGCATCTGTGGCGGCTGGAACGGCTTCACCATCCAGGCCTTGGCGCCGGCGGCTTGGCCTTCCTGCTTCTTGGCGTCGCCCGCTTCGGTGGTCAGCATGATCACCGGGGTGAACTTGTAGGTCGGCATCTGCTTGGCCGCCTTCACGAAGGACAGGCCGTCCATGTTCGGCATGTTCACGTCGCTGATGATCAGGTGGATCTTGCGGCCGTCGAGCTTGGTCAGCGCGTCCTTGCCGTCGCAGGCTTCGACCACGTCATAGCCGGCGCTCTTCAGCGCAATGCTGACGACCTGCCGCAGCGAGGCGGAGTCGTCCACGATCAGGATGGTTTTTGCCATGGGGTTCTCCAGGGGATGGGGAAGGGGAGGGGCCGGTACCGCCGGCCACGCTAGAAAAAGGTGATGTCCGCGGCGGCCTCACTGGCGGCCGATGGCTTGCCGCCGTGCAACTGGTGCTGCTCCGGCGTGGTGTAGGTCTGCGACAGCGCTTCCAGCCAGGCTTCGCCATTCAGCGCTTCCGGGTGCCGGCCTGCGGCGCGGGCCTGCAAGTGGTCATCCAGGTGCTGGCCGAGCTTGTCCAGGTCGTTGCGCACGTGGGTGAGCACCTGGCTGACCCGGTCCTGGAACTGCAGGGACACCAGCACCTCGGAGATTTCGCCGGCGACTGATTCGCTCTCCTCCTGCAGGATGTGCGAGCTGTTCAGCAGCTCGGTCGCCGCGGCGCGGAAGCGGGTGACCGCATGCTCGATCGCCTCCGAGGCGCCGGCCACCATCTGCTCGTCCTTCTGGGCGTACTGTTGCGACATCTGCAGCGTGGCTTCGATGGAGTCGTTCACCGTCCGGACCGTCTCGCTGATCCGCTTGCCGGTGTCGCCGGACAGGGTCGACAGCTTGCGCACCTCGTCTGCCACCACCGCGAAGCCCTTGCCGGCTTCTCCGGCGCGGGCCGCTTCGATGGCGGCATTGAGCGCCAGCAGATTGGTCTGCTTGGCGATCTGGCCCACGCGTTCGGCCATTTCTCCCAGGTCGTGGGTATAGCCGGACAGCACGGTGACTTCGCGCAGCAGCGAGGCTTTCATCTCCAGCGCCTCGCGCAGCGAACTGATGATGCCGTCGAGCTCCACCTGGCTTTCGTTGAGCAGCGTCACCAGCCCCAGGTCGCTCAGCGTGCCGTGGGAGGTGGCGACCGCTGTTTCCACCTGCTGCGAGATGCTGGCGAAGCGGGCCGCCAGCGCCGTGATGGCCTCCTCGGTGTGCAGGCGGGCCATGTCCACCTGACCGGACCACAGCGGCAGCACCTGGGTGCACAGGCTGTCGAGCCCTTCGATGGCTTGCGGCGCCTGTTCCGCCCGCGCTTGCTGCTCGCGCAGCGCGGCTTTGATGGCGCGCAGGTTGTTGCGATAGCGGCGGGACACCCACAAGCCGAGCACGATGGTCATCAGGCCAATCCCCACGGCCAGCACGACGGCCAGCGTGCTGAACCCGCCGGCCGCCAGGGCGATGGCGATGCCGGTGACGCCCAGCGACAGCAGGGACAGGACGGACAACTTCACCGCACCGGTGTAGAGCGTGCTCAACAGGTGCCGGTCGATCTGGTGTTGGTCGGGCAGGTTGCCGAACGACGAGGACGAGGCCGGGGCGGCCGAAGGGCGGAGGCTCATGCGCTCCCTCTGACGAAGTGATCGGTTAGACGGAACACGATGCGGCGTGCGGCGTTCATGCTGCGGGCAACTGCTCGGGGGCGGCCAGGCGGGCATCGGCCACCTGAGCGACACCGGCCAGTTCATCGACCGACAGCACCTGGTCGACCTTGAGGATGATCACGAAGCGGCCATCGATCTTGCCCATGCCGGCGATGAAGTCGATGCGGATGCGCGCACCGAAGGCCGGCGGCGGCTCGATGTCGGCGGGCGGGATCTCCAGCACCTCGCTCACCGCATCGACCACGATGCCCATCTCCTGCGTGCCATCCTCGTGCGCCATCTCCACGATCACGATGCAGCTGCGCCGGCCGATGCTGCTCGCCGGTTTGCCGAAGCGCACCGCCAGGTCCACCACCGGCACCACCGCCCCGCGCAGGTTGATCACCCCGCGGATGAAGGCCGGCGCGGTCGGTACTTCGGTGAGCTGGCCGTATTCGATGATTTCGCGGATCGACAGAATGCCGATGGCGAACATCTCGCCAGCCAGTTGGAAGGTCAGGTACTGCCGGGTTTCGGCGGCTTCGACCACCAACTCCGACGAGGTATCGCGTTTGACGAGGGATCCCATGGCGTGATCTCTCAAAAGCGCTCGAACGCCTGCTCGTTGAAGGCGAGCGGGCGGGCAGTAGCGGAGGACGACTTGCGGGGCGTGGCTGGCGTACTGCGCACCGGGCGAACAGCCAGCTCCTGCGTATCGAGCTTGAAGTACAGCATCAACTGCTGCAGCTGCTCGGCCTGGCTGCCCATTTCTTCGGCAGTGGCCGCTAGCTCTTCCGATGCGCTGGCATTCTGCTGGGTCGCCTGATTGAGTTGCATCATCGCGTTGTTGATCTGCGAGACTCCGCCGCTCTGCTCGTTGGAGGCAATGGCGATTTCCTCGACCAGGCTGGAGGTCTTGCGGATCGACGGCACCATCTGGTCGAGCAGGCCACCGGCGCGCTCCGCCAGCTTCACGCTGGAGCTGGCCAGCGTACCGATCTCCTGCGCCGCCACCTGGCTGCGCTCGGCGAGCTTCCTCACTTCGGCGGCGACCACCGCAAAGCCCTTGCCGTGCTCACCCGCGCGGGCTGCTTCGATGGCGGCGTTGAGCGCCAGCAGATTGGTCTGATAAGCGATGTCGTCGACGATGCCGATCTTGTCGGCGATGGTGCGCATGGCTTCGACGGTTTCCTTCACCGCGTTGCCACCCTCGGTGGCGTCCTGCGCAGCCTGGCTCGCCATACCGTTGGTGGCACGGGCGTTGTCGGCGTTCTGGCTGATGGAGGCGCTCATCTGCTCGACCGAGGCGGTGGTTTCCTCGACGGCCGCCGCTTGTTCGCTAGTGGACTGCGACAGCGACTGCGCAGTGGCGGAGACCTGTTCGGAGGCGCTGGACAGCGACTCGGCCGAGCCCTTCACTTCGCCGATGATCTGGGTCAGCTTGTGCGCCATCTGCTGGATGGCGAATAGCATGCTGCGCTCGTCGCCCTTGCGGGTGCGGACCTCCAGGGTGAGGTCGCCCCCTGCGATGCGCGATACCACGTCGACAGCATAGGCCGGCTCGCCGCCCAGCTGACCAGTCAGGCTACGGGTGATAAAAAGGGCGATCAACGCGGCAGCAACGCTGG
>CBIHQA010000405.1:0-4204 GCA_966211475.1 uncultured Neisseriales bacterium | reverse complement strand
CGGTCAAACCAGCAAAGCTTGCTTTGCGCCCTACTGCAGATGTGGTCTCGCCTTGTCAGCAGCGTGGACGGCCACCGGGCGGCGCCCGGTGGCCGTTTTCTCGATATGTCCCCTTGATACAGGGATCATCCATGCTGCCGATGCGACGATGGATCGCAGCGACTCCCCGCGCCCTTGCCTTGTGCCTGGGGTTGTTACCCGGATTCCTGTTTGCCAAGACCCTGACCGTTTGCACCGAAAACGCACCGGAAGGGTTCGACATCGCCCGCTACGAGTCCTCTACCACGCAGGACGCCGCCGGCGAAACCCTCTATGACCGCCTGCTCGATTTCGAGCGCGGTTCCAGCCGGGTGCTGCCCGGCCTGGCCGAGCGCTACCAGGTGTCGCGCGACGGCAAGACCTATACCTTTTACCTGCGGCACGGTGTGTCGTTTCACCGTACCGATTACTTCCAGCCGACCCGCGACCTGAACGCCGACGACGTGCTGTTCAGCTTCCAGCGCATGCTGGACCCGTCTAGTCCCTGGTATAAGGCGGCGCCGGCCGGTTTTCCGTTTGCCGCGAGCCTGGATCTGCCCAAGCTGGTGCGCAAGGTCGAGCGGGTAGACGACTACACCGTCCGCTTCAGTCTGAGCCGCCCGGAAGCGCCGTTCGTGGCGGATCTGGCGATGGGCTTCGCCTCCATTTTCTCCAAGGAATACGCCGACCAGTTGCAGCGGACCGGGCAACTGGAAGACCTGAATCAGCACCCGATCGGCACCGGCCCTTTCGTGTTCAAGCGCTACGACAAGGACCAGGCGGTGCGGCTGCTGGCCAATCGCCACTATTGGCGCGGCGCGCCGCGGATCGACGAACTGGTGCTGTCGATCACGCCGGACCACAACACCCGCGTGCAGCGGCTGCTGGCTGGCGAGTGCCAGTTCGCGATCCAGCCCAAGCCGGAATCGGTGGCGCTCATGCGTCGTAATAAGGACGTGGTGGTCACCGGCACGCCGGCCCTGATGACGGCTTACGTGGCGCCGAATGCGACCCGTGCGCCGATGTCCGACAAGCGCTTCCGGCAGGCGCTGTGGATGTCGGTGGACAAGCCGGCTTTCCTGCAAGCGATCTACGGTGGCCTGGCGCAGCAGGCGTACACGCCGTTCCCACCTGCCATGTGGTCGTTCAATACGACGCTGAAGGACTACAAGTTCGATGTCGCCAAGGCGCGGCGACTGGTGAAGGAAAGCGGCTACGACGGCCACGAGCTGACGCTGTGGGCCCGTAACGGCGGCCTGGTGGACGCCCGCAAGGCGGCGGAGCTGCTGCAGGCCGACTGGGCGAAAATCGGCGTGAAGATCAAGGTGGTGCAACTGGAATGGGGCGAGGTACTGAAGCGCTCCGCTCGCGGCGAGCACGACCTGGTGTTCCTCAACTGGATCAGCGACAACGGCGACCCGGACAATTTCCTGACGCCGACCACCTCCTGTGCGGGCGTGAGCAGCGGCAGCAACCGGGCGCGCTGGTGCAACCCCGCTTTCGACGAGCTGCTGGCCCGGGCGCGGGCTTCCAGCGATCTGCCGGAACGCAGCCACCTGTACGAACAGGCACAAGCGATGTTCATGCAGGAAGCGCCTTGGATCCCCTTGGTCCATCCGGTCCTGCCGGTCGCGTATCGCAAGACGGTGCGAGGCTTTGTGCCGAGCCCGTTTGGCGCGCATGACTTCTATCCCGTGTGGCTGAATTGATGCAGTGCAACTTGTTCTGCGGCAGGTGGCATCGTATGATGCCCGCCACTTTTTGAAGAGTTTTTCCATCCGTATAGTTACGGATGTAAGCTTCGGCTGACGAGGAACCGCATAGAACGGTCCCGGACGCTCGAGGAGAGACGGGGCGGCATGATCATGGTGAGAGCCATGCGTGACCGCCGATCTGTATCCCCCACAGGCGCGCGTTATGTTTTCTTTCATCCTGCGCAAGATTGCGCTGGTGATTCCGACCTTCATCGGGACCACCCTGATCGCGTTTTCGCTGATCCACCTGATTCCCGGCGACCCGGTTCTTATCATGGTGGGCGAGCGGAAACTGGACCCGGAGTTCTACCGCCTCGCTCAGCATCAGCTGGGCCTGGACATGCCGCTGTACCAGCAGTACTTCACCTACCTGCAGCACGCGATGCACCTTGACCTGGGCAAGTCCATCGTGACCAAGGAACCGGTCTGGGGCGAGTTCCTCAAGCTGTTCCCGGCGACCGTGGAACTGGCGATCTGCGCGATGCTGTTCGCCACCGTGGTCGGCGTGTTGGCCGGCATCATCGCGGCGCTGAAGCGCGGCTCGATCTTCGACCATGGCGTGATGGGCATCTCGATGACCGGCTTTTCGATGCCGATCTTCTGGTGGGGTCTGCTGCTGATCATGTTCTTCTCGACCAAGCTGGGCTGGACGCCGGTGTCCGGCCGGCTGGATCTCGGGTTCGACGTGGCGCCGCGCACTGGCTTCATGCTGATCGACTCCTGGATGGCGCAACGGGCCGACCCCGAACTGGCTGGCGCGTTCAAGGACGCGATCATGCACCTGATCCTGCCGACCATCGTGCTGGGCACGATCCCGCTGGCGATCATTGCGCGGATGACCCGTTCCTCGATGCTGGAAGTGCTGCGCGAGGACTATGTCCGTACCGCCAAGGCCAAGGGGCTGTCCCCGCTGCGCGTGATCTTCGTGCATGCGCTGCGCAATGCGCTGATTCCGGTGGTGACGGTGATCGGCCTGCAGGTGGGCACGCTGCTGTCCGGTGCGGTACTGACCGAGACCATCTTCTCCTGGCCGGGTATCGGCAAGTGGCTGATCGATTCGATCGGCCGCCGCGACTACCCGGTGGTGCAGAGCGGCATCCTGATCATCGCCACGCTGGTGATCGTGGTCAATCTGCTGGTGGACGTGCTGTACGGGGTGATCAACCCGCGTATCCGCCACGCCAAGTAACCGATCCGGAGCGAAACCATGACTGTTGCCACTTCTACCGCTCCGGCCGCCACCCCGGCGGAGCCGACCGTGTACCCGCACCCGCTGAAGGAGTTCTGGAAGAGCTTCTCGCACAACAAGGGTGCCGTGGGCGGGATGTTCTTTTTCGCGCTGATGGTGCTGGGCGCGATCTTCGCCGGCCTGCTGGCGCCGCACAGCCCCATCGAGCAATACCGTGACGCGCTGCTGACGCCGCCGTCCTGGTCGGCCGGTGGTTCCACCCGCTTCCTGCTTGGCACCGACGACCTGGGCCGCGACATCCTGTCGCGCTTGCTGTTCGGTGCCCGCCTGTCGCTGATGATCGGCCTGGTGTCGGTGGTGCTGTCGATGATCCCGGGCATCGTGATGGGCATGCTGGCCGCGTTCTACCCGAAGATGCTGGGCACCGCGATCATGCGTCTGATGGACGTGATGCTGGCGCTGCCGTCGCTGCTGCTGGCGGTGGCGGTGGTGGCCGTGCTCGGCCCGGGCCTGATCAACACCATGATCGCCATCGCGGTGGTGAACCTGCCGCAGTACGTGCGTCTGTCGCGGGCGTCAGCCATGTCGGAACTGACCAAGGACTACGTCACCGCCACCCGTGTGGCCGGCGCCGACCTATTCCGTCTGATGTTCCGCACCGTGCTGCCGAACTGCATGGGCCCGATCATCGTGACCGCCACCATGGGCTTCTCCAGCGCCATCCTGGACGCCGCCGCGCTGGGCTTCCTGGGCCTGGGCGCGCAGCCGCCGCTGCCGGAGTGGGGCACCATGCTGGCCTCCGCCCGTGACTACATCGAAAGCGCCGGCTGGGTGGTGACGCTGCCCGGCCTGGCGATCCTGACCACCGTGCTTGCCATCAACCTGATGGGCGACGGTCTGCGCGATGCGCTGGACCCGAAGCTCAAGCGTTTAGCCTAAGCGCCGCGGACAGGATGGAGTGAACAGAACATGAGTCTTCTCGAAATCAAGAACCTCACCGTCGAATTCGGCGACAAGAGTCGGCCGTTCGCTGCAGTGAAGGGCATGGACCTGGCGGTCGACCGTGGTGAAGTGGTCGGCATCGTCGGCGAATCCGGTTCCGGCAAGTCGGTGACCATGCTGGCGCTGATGGGGCTGGTGGAAGCCCCGGGTCGGGTCAACGCGGACACACTGCGCTTCGACGGGCACGACCTGCTGAAGATGTCGGACAAGCAGCGTCGCAAGATCGTCGGCAAGGACATCG
>CBIHQA010000404.1:0-4212 GCA_966211475.1 uncultured Neisseriales bacterium | reverse complement strand
AGCGCATTGCCGAACGAATCGACCACCACGATGTGACTGGTGCTCGGTAATTCGATGGCATTGTCCATGCCCTGGGCCACCTGCGCCCCCGGCGGATTGCCCGGCTGTGCCTTGCCCAGCGACTTCGCTGGGTCGATGGACTGGCTGCGTCCCGCCAGGTAGCCATGGTCGATCAGGCCGTTGATCGGCACCGGTTGGAAATCCGCGTCCGCCAAGTACTTGCCACGGTCGGCGAAGGCCAGCCGGCCCGCCTCGCTGAACAGATGTACCGTGTCGACCGCAGTCGGCGACTGACTGGCGATGGGGAAGCGTTCCAGCAGGCCGAGGATCTGCAACACGGCAATTCCACCGGAGCTGGGCGGACCCATGCCGCAGATCACATACAGCCGGTACGGGCCGCACACCGCGTCACGCTGCTTGGGCTTGTACTGGGCCAGATCCTGCTGGGTCAGATCGCCCGGATTGGTCGGATGGCTGCCGACCGCCTTGACGATGTCGTCCGCGATCGGGCCCTGGTAAAGCGCCTTGGCGCCATCCTTGGCAATGCTCCTCAGTGTGGCGGCGTAGTCCGGGTTCTTCAGGACCGTACCGACCGGCTTCGGGCTGCCATCTTCCTGGTAGAAGTAGCTCTTGGCCGGCTCCGAGAGCTTCAGGTATTTCTCGCCCGCCAGCAGGCCATACAGTCGTGGAGAAATCGCAAAGCCCTCGTCCGCCTTGCGGATGGCGGGTTCGAACAACTTCGCCCAAGGTAGCTTGCCATAGCGCTTGTGAGCCATTTCCAGCATGGCGAGCGCGCCGGGTACGCCCACCGAGCGGCCGCCAACTACGGCACTGTAGAAGGGCAGTTCCTTGCCCTGGTTATCCAGGAAGCGGTTTGGCGTAGCAGCGGCCGGTGCGGTCTCGCGGCCGTCGAAGCTGACTACCTGCTTGCCGTCGAAATGCAGCATGAAGGCGCCACCACCCACGCCGGAGGATTGCGGCTCCGTCAGGCCGAGCATGGCCTGGGCGGCAATCGCTGCATCTACCGTGCTGCCACCAGCTTTCAGCATCTGGTAACCCGCCTCCGTGGCGAGCGGGTTGGCCGTGGCGATCATGAAACGCTTGCTCTCGACCGGTGCCTTTTCGGTAAAACCGGTCGCCGCTTCCGGCGCGGTGTCCGCAGCCCGGCTGGGCAGGGTCAATGACGGAATGGTCAGTGATAACAACAGGGGTAGCAGGATACGGCGCATGAAGGATTCCTCCCGACGGGGTGAGCATGAGAGATGCCTTGTCCGGACTCGGTTCCCGCGCCAGCCGAAGGCTGGTGGACAGCTTCGCACTGGCGTTGCATGAGATCATTGCCGATTTCGCACCACATGACAAAGGTTTGCCATGTCCACTGTCGACCCGGGATTGCCCGGCCTCAATCACCTCTGCCTGTCTGTTTTCGACCTGGCAGCCAGCCTGGCCTTTTATGATCGAGTCATGCCAGCAATGGGGCTTCGGCCAAGACGGTCCGCAGAGTCCACTGCCTACGTCGCGGGCAACTATGAGCTGTATTTGCAACAAGCCAAGGAACCCGCTTACGGGGCACGGCGTTTTGGCGTCGGTCTGCAGCATCTGGCGTTCAATGCGCCATCCAGGGTGACGGTGGATGCCCTGCATGCGCTGCTGCTGGAGATGGGGGCCGACGTGACGGATGCCCCTGCGGCCTACCCGAAGTACACCCCTCAGTATTACGCGGTGTTCTTCCGAGACCCCAGCGGCATCCAGCTCGAATTCTGCTATTGCCCCGATCTGCCGCTAGCCTAACGGATAGGCCGGAGGCTCAGGAGGCGGTGGGGCGCACCGGCGGCTGCGCCTTGTTCGCCTGCAGATACTCGATGATGTATTCCAGGAAGGCCGCCACCTTCGGCGACAGCAGGCGCCGTTGCGGGTAGACCGCATACAGCGTGTCCAGCTCGCCTTCCTCGACCAGCTGCCAATCCGGTAGCACGGCTGTCAGCTTGCCCGATTCGATTAGTGGGATCGCCTGATCGGCAGGCAGCCAGGTGATGCCGACAGCCGCCTCCGTCAGTTGCTGCAAGGTCCGCAGACAGTTCGACTGCATATTCCCCTGCAACACCACCCGCTCGCGCTTGCCCCCCTTTTGCATCAGCCAGGTGGTGGGCTTGGGCTCGCACTGGTACGGAATGCAATTGAAGGCCGCCAGATCCTGCGGTTGAGCCGGTCGGCCATGTCGGGCCAGGAAGGCCGGGCTCGCCACCAACACGCGCCGGTAGCGCACCAGCGGCCGGGCAATCACGCTGGCATCGGTGATCGGGCCCTCGCGGATCGCCAGGTCGAAGCCGCCCTCGATCAGGTTCAGGAATTCGTCCGACAACTGCCAATCCACCTTCACCTGCGGATAGCGGGCCAGGAAGCCGGGCAGGGCGGGGGACAGGTAGAGCGTCGACAGCGTCAGCGGCGCGGTGACGCGCAGCGTGCCGGTCGGCTCGCGCGAAAAGCGGTTCAGCACCGCGTGTCCGGCTTCGGACGCCTCCAGCATTGCCTGCGCATGCGGCAGGTAATGGCGGCCGGCTTCGGTCAGCGACACGCTGCGGGTGTTACGGGTCAGCAGACGTGCATTCAGTGCTTTTTCAAGCTGCTGAATGTGACGTGTCACGGTGGACGGAGACAGCCCGTAGCGATGCGCAGCGGCGGCAAAACTGCCTTGCTCGGCCACGAAGGCAAACAGTTCGACGGCGTGTAACGAGATCATGATTATTTTGAATCACGCAACAAAACATTGCCATCGTAGGTCTTGGTGGTAAAACTTGCAATGTTTAAGATGGCCTCACAAAGCTTTTAATTATTCAAACACTGCATCTACCCAAGGCAGAAAGAGGAGCCCATCTTGAAGTTACGTTACCGCGCCCTGGCAGGCGCACTGCTGCTAGCAATCGGCGCTGCCCATGCAGACGAGCCGAAGCAGCTGAACCTGTACATCTGGAACGATTACCTGGGCAAGAACACCATTGCCAAGTTCGAGAAAGAGACCGGGATCAAGGTCAAAGTCGACCTCTACGACAGCAACGAAACCCTGCAGGCCAAGCTATTGACCGGCCGCAGCGGCTACGACCTGGTGGTGCCGTCCACACAGTTCTCAGGCAAGCAGATCCAGGCTGGCATCTACCGCCCGCTGGAAAAGAGCAAGCTGAAGAACTGGGCCAACCTCGACCCGACCATGCTGCAGAAGGGTGCCGTGGCTGACCCGGGCAACCAGTTCACCATGCCGTATATGTGGGGGACCACCTCGGTCGCTATCAACGTCGACCGGGTGAAGAAGGCATTGGGCGGTCAGCCCTTGCCGACCGACGCCTACAAGCTGCTGTTCGATCCGCAATACGCCGGCAAGCTGAAGCAATGCGGCGTGGCCTACATGGAATCGTCCAGCGAGGTGCTGGCGATGGCGATGATCTACCTCGGCCGCGACCCGGGTAAATTCGTGAAGCAGGACATCCAGGATGCCGAAGGCTTCCTCAAGCCGCTGCGCGGCAATGTGCGCATGCTGAACTCCTCGCCGATCGACGCGATGGCCAACGGGGACGTTTGCGCCGCCATGATGTTCTCCGGCGACGCCTATACTGCCAAGCGTCGTGCCGAAGAAGCCAAGAACGGCGTGAAGGTCCAGTACCTGATCTCCGACCGCGGCGCAGAGATGTGGATGGACGTGATGGCGATCCCCAAGGATGCGCCGCACCCCGACAACGCCCACAAGTTCCTCGACTACATCATGCGTCCGGACGTAGTGGCCGACATTTCCAACACGGTTTACTACGCCAACCCGAACAAGGCAGCCACGCCGCTGGTGGACAAGGCGATCTCCGGCGACGCCCGCATCTACCCGGATGAGGCGTTGAAGAAGAAGCTGATCCTGCAGCCGCCGATTCCGCCGGAAATCCAGCGCCTGAAGACCATCGCCTTCAACCGCTTCCGCACTGCGGCCAAGTAGTCCGGCCCCACAGGCCAGCAACGCGCAGCGAGCAAGGCATACAAACAATCAGCCCCGCATTGCGGGGCTGATTGCTGATAAACCCGATTAGCTCGCTTGCGAGTCATCGACAACCCGCCCTCCCGCCAGAGGGCGGGAGTTGGAGGGGGGAAAGTCTCAGGGAGGCAGCGGGTGGGTTGCCGTGGGTCAAACCAGCAAAGCTTGCTTTGCGCCCGTCTGACATCGTGCTTCCCACCTTT
>CBIHQA010000403.1:0-4213 GCA_966211475.1 uncultured Neisseriales bacterium | reverse complement strand
GGTTTGCCGCATTCCGTAGGTTGGTGGTGAGCGCAGCGAACCCCAACGAACCGCAACGTTCAGGTCAACGCGACCTATGGCGCCTTTGCGAGCGGCAATGTTGAGGTTCGCTACGCTCACCGCCAACCTACGGACTCCGGTTCTTCTACGGGCTACTTGGCAGTACACCTGAGACGGCGGGGGCCGACAATCAGGGAAATCAGCGGGTTATCCCTCCACCCTAGCTCATCCCAGCTGACAAAACGCTTTCAGCCGGTTTGTTGCGAAACCATTGCTCGATGAAATCCAGCAGCGCCCTCACCTTGGCCGGCTGCGGGCGACGCTGCGGGAAGATCAGGTAGAACGGGGTGTGCGGTTGGGCGTAGTCGGCCAGCACGCGTACCAAGCGGCCGGCCCGCACGTCTTCTTCCACCGCGAAGCGGGGCAGCCGGACGAAGCCTGCGCCGTCGAGCGCCAGGCGGCGGCTCAGCGTGTAGTCGTTGGTGCGCAACCAGTGACCGACCGGCACGACTTCCGTCGCTTCGCCGCGCATGAACAGCCACTTTCCGTCGTCCTTGAAGTGGGTGTTCACGATGCAGGGTTTGCCAGAGAGGTCCTGCGGGGCGAGCGGTTCGCCGAACTGCGCCAGCGCCTGCGGCGAGGCCACTACCCAGTCGGCGGCGGCGAACAGCGGCTTGGCCACCAGCCGGTCGTCCGGCGTGCGGGTGGAGCGGATGGCGGCGTCGAAGCCGTCGGCGATCAGGTCGCGCTGTTCGCGGCTCAGGTCCAGGTCCACTTCGACTTCCGGGTAGCGCTGGCGGAAGGCCAGCACCAGCTCGGACATATAGGTGACGCCGAAGGTGGTGGGCACGGTGATGCGCACCCGGCCGCGTACTTCCTGCCGGAAGTCGGAGACGGCGTGTTCCGCTTCGTCCAGCGTGTCGCGCAGCTGGCGGCAGTAAGCCAGGTAGGTAGTGCCGGCTTCGGTCAGCGACAGCCGGCGGGTGGTGCGGAACAGCAGTTGCACACCCAGCGCCTGCTCCAGCTTGCTGAGCTGCTTGCTGACATGCGCCTTGGAGGTACCCAGCCGGTCGGCGGCCTTGGTGATGCTGCCGGCCTCGGCGACGGCCAGAAAGCTCATGGCCCAGTCGAATTGCGGGCTGATTGTTTCCATACAGGTAACGGTTATTCCGCTTTCAGGTGGTCGATCGCGAAATAGTGCGCTGATAGTCTTCGTTTCACCAGCTCTCGTCGTAAACGAATTACACATCAACGGTAAACAAACAGGAGATCCACCATGAAGATCATCGTAGTCGGCGCTTCGGGCACCCTCGGCAAGGCCATCGTCAACGAGCTGGCTCCGCGCCACGACATCATTCCGGTCGGCCGCAGCAGCGGCGACTACCAGGTGGACATCACCGACTTCGACAGCGTGAAGTCGCTGTTCGACCGCGTCGGCCGGGTGGATGCGGTGGTGTCGGCCGCGGGCGGCGCGCACTTCGGCCCGCTGCCGGAGGCCACGCCGGAGCAACTGTGGGTCGGCCTGAAGGACAAGCTGATGGGTCAGGTGAACCTGGTACTGGCCGGCCAGCACAAGCTGAACGACGGCGGCTCCTTCACCCTGACCAGCGGCGTGCTGACCTACAACCCGATCGTCAACGGCGCCAACCTGTCGATGGTCAACGGCGCGCTGGAGGCTTTTGCCCGCGCCGCTGCGATTGAACTGCCGCGCGGCCTGCGCATCAATGTGGCGAGCCCGAGCGTGCTGCAGGAGTCGATGGACAGCTATGGCCCGTACTTCCGCGGCTTCGAGGCGGTGTCGGCCGCCCGTGCGGCGCTGGCTTATAGCCGCAGCGTGGAAGGCCGCGAAACGGGCAAGGTGTACTCGGTGCTGTAAATCGCACCGTGCCGCGTGGCTGGCCCCTTGCCGGGGCCGTCGCCCCAATGCAGTCCCCGCCGGTAGCCGCTTTGCGTGGCTGCCGGCGTTGCCGTTTTCATTGTCAGCAAACAGGAGGTTTGCCGTGCCCAATGTGGTCTCCCCCGGACAGGTCGCTGCTGGCCTGACCGAATTCTGGTCTCCCCGCGTGGTGGCGGAGGTGGATGACGCCTATGTCAAGGTCGCCAAGCTGCATGGATCGCTCGCCTGGCACAGCCATGAGCACGAGGACGAACTGTTCTTTGTGCTGGAGGGGCGGCTGCGCATCGAGCTGGAGGACCGGAATGTCGAGCTGGAAGCCGGGCAGATGTTCGTGGTGCCGAAAGGCGTGCGGCACAACCCGGTGGCGGAGCAGGAATGCCGGATCATGCTGATCGAGCGCAAATCCACCCAGCACACGGGTGACGTGTTGACGGAACGTAGCCGTTCGCTGGCGGAGCAGTTGCGGCCGGTGTGACAAACGCAACGGCGAGCCCGCCCTGCCGGGGGTCAGGGACGGGCTCGCCGAGCGCACGGTACGCGGTGGGTTCAGGTATTCATCCGACGGATGCGGATCGCTCCACCCGGTAGCCTGGACGGCCGGAGGACGGCCGGGGTGGAGGCCATTTCGACCCAGCCTCCCCGGCCGCTTGCGCGTCCAGGCTACGAACAGCCGGCCTGCCGGCTGGGGGCGAGCAATGCGCATCGTCAGATTGGTCAGACGTTGAAGGCTTGCGGCTGGGTGAGGATTTCCGGCCGCAGTACTTCGTCCAGCTTGTCCTTGGACATCAGCCCCTTGTTCAGCACGATCTCGTACACGCTGCCGCCGGTAACGTGGGCTTCCGCTGCCACGGCGGTGGCGTTGGCGTAGCCGATGTACGGGTTCAGCGCGGTGACGATGCCGATGGAGTTCTCCACCAACGCCCGCAGATGGTCACGGTTGGCGGTGATGCCGTCCACGCAGTGGGTCTTGAGCGTCAGGCAGCCGTTGCGCAGGTGGGTGACGCTCTTGAAGATGCTGTGGGCGATGATCGGCTCGAAGGCGTTGAGCTGCAGCTGGCCAGCTTCGGCGGCGAAGCTCACCGTCACGTCGTTGCCGATCACCTCGAAGGCGATCTGGTTGACCACTTCCGGGATCACCGGGTTGACCTTGCCCGGCATGATCGACGAACCGGCCTGGCGGGGCGGCAGGTTGATCTCGCCGAAGCCGGCGCGCGGGCCGGAGGACAGCAGGCGCAGGTCGTTGCAGGTCTTGGACAGCTTGACCGCCACCCGCTTGAGCACGCCGGACAGTTGTACGAAGGCGCCGCAGTCCTGGGTGGCTTCGATCAGATTGGGTGCGGTAATCAGCGGAATGCCGGTGATGGTGGACAGGTGCTTGCAGACCAGTGCCGCATAGTCCGGGTGGGCGTTGATGCCGGTGCCGATGGCAGTGGCGCCGAGGTTGATCTCGCGGATCAGGTCGGCAGCTTCGCGCAGGCGGGCTTCGTCTTCGCCCAGCATCACGGCGTAGGTAGAAAACTCCTGGCCGAGGGTCATCGGTACCGCGTCCTGCAGCTGGGTGCGGCCCATCTTCAGGATGTCGGCGAACTCCGCCGCCTTGGCCTCGAAGCCGCCGCGCAGCGTGCCCATCGCCTCCACCAGCCGGTGCACGCCGAACCAGGTGGCGACCTTGAGCGCGGTCGGGTAGACGTCGTTGGTGCTCTGGCTGCGGTTCACATGCTCGTTCGGGTGCAGAAAGGCGTAGTCGCCCCGCTCGCGGCCCAGCAGTTCCAAAGCGCGGTTGGCGATCACCTCGTTGGCGTTCATGTTGGTGGAGGTGCCGGCGCCCCCCTGGATGACGTCGACCACGAACTGATCGTGCCACTTGCCGCTGCGGATTTCGGTGCAGGCGTCGGCAA
The DNA here is from genome assembly GCA_966211475.1 of uncultured Neisseriales bacterium. GTDB lineage: Bacteria > Pseudomonadota > Gammaproteobacteria > Burkholderiales > Leeiaceae > Leeia. Next base: position 418 of record CBIHQA010000403.1, on the reverse strand, counting down.
TGGCTTGGGTGCGCTCGATGTCCAGCAGGCCCAGGTCATGGTTGGCCAAGGCGGCGGCGTGCTTGATGGCGGCTAGCGCGTCGATCAGGTCCGGGTAGATGGAGATCGGCGTGCCAGTGATCGGGAAGTTCTCGACGGCGCGCAGGGTGTGCACGCCCCAGTAGACGGCGGCGGGGACTTCGCGGTCGCCCAGCAGGTCGTGTTCGAGTCGGGTGGTCATTGTTGTTCTGTCCTAGTTATGGGGGGCGCTGTCAGGACGGCAACAGCGTGAGGCGAACTCTAGGACGAGAGTAGGCTGGACGGCCAATTCCGATTGCTCATCCGGTCATGCGTTTTTTGCATAGTTTTGGGGAGGTGGGAGGCGGGTCGGGGGTGGGAGGTTGTGGGGGGTGGTTTTTGGTCGGTTGTCACCGACGTC
>CBIHQA010000402.1:0-4223 GCA_966211475.1 uncultured Neisseriales bacterium | reverse complement strand
TGAGCTTCATCAGTTTTCAAAATGCCCCCCCTTCCACAAGTTTTCGTACCGGGTTAACCCGGCCGATTGCGTGTATGTCTCCGCATCTGTCCTCGCGCTTGTGCGGATCTGCAGTTGCGCCTCGGCATCGTTCAACATCTGCAAAACAGCCCGCTCCAGGGCCTGCCGATCGAAGAACCCCACCAGCCGCCCGTTCTCGCCGTTTCGGATCACTTCCTTCACCGGCGCTGTGTCGGAAGCCACGATGGGTACCCCACAGGCCATTCCCTCCAGGAGCTGACCTGCCCCCTCCCAGCCGTACCAGCGTAAAGGTAGCGAAGTCCGTCAACCAGGAGAATGACGGACATGAAGAAGAGCAGATTTACCGAGGAGCAGATCATCGGCTTTCTCAGGCAGGCCGAGGCCGGCCTGCCGGTCAAGGAGATATGCCGGCAAGGCGGCTTCAGCGACGCGACGTTCTACAAGTGGCGATCGAAGTACGGCGGCATGCAGGCCACGGATGCCAAGCGGCTGCGTGAACTCGAGGCGGAGAACGCCAAGCTCAAGCGGCTGCTGGCTGAGGCCCACCTGGACATCCACGCGCTCAAGGACGTCTTCGGCGTAAAGCCTTAGCCCCGCAGGTCAGGCGCGCGGCGGTGGCGAAGATGGTTGAACAGCATCGACTCTCTGAACGCCGCGCGTGCCGCCTGGTGGGGCTCTCTCGGGACAGCTATCGGCACCCGCCGGCGGTGGACGAAGCAACGCAGCAGCTCAGCGCCAAGATCGTGGAGATCGCGCATGTGCGGCGTCGCTTCGGCTATCGCCGCATCCATGACTTGCTGCGTATCGAGTTCCCCGCGGTGAATCACAAGCGGGTGTATCGGCTCTACAGCCAGGCACAGCTGGCGGTGCGCAAGCGCAAGAAACAGCGCCGAGTAGCCAACGAGCGCGTGCCCTTGAAAGTGGCGACCCGCGTCAACGAGGTGTGGAGCATGGACTTCGTTTCCGACAGCTTGGCCAACGGCCGGCGCCTGAAATGCCTGAGCGGTGGCCGACGACTTCACGCACGAATGCGTGGACATTGCGGTGGACTACGGCATCTCCGGCCAGTACGTGACGAGGCTCCTGGACCAAGCGGCGGTGTTCCGGGGCTACCCCGCGGCGGTAAGAACCGACAACGGGCCGGAGTTCACCTGCCGGGCCTTCACCGCATGGGCACAGGCTCACGGCGTGCAGCACATCCTCATCCAGCCGGGACGGTCCATGCAGAACGGCTACATCGAGAGCTTCAACGGCAAGTTCCGTGATGAGTGCATGACCGAGCACTGGTTCCAGACACTGCAACAGGCGCGTTCGGAGATCGCCCTCTGGCGCAAGGACTACAACGAGATACGGCCGCACAGCAGCCTGGGACGGATACCACCAGCCGAGTTTACTCAGCGCCACCGCAGCAAGAACAAACAGCCACCAGCTTCAAGCAACGAGATCAAGTAACCTTCAACCCGGGCTTCCGCCTTTTGATTGGTACGGCGAGAGGGGGCAGGTCACTGATGCTGTAGTGCTTGGTACGGATCAAAGCTCGTACGCGGTCGAGCAACCTCGGGTTCTGGGGCGAGCCTGCAACAATCGCGTTAACCGCGACACGCTCGAGACACGAGACAAGGCGCCCTCGGGCGTCACGACTTGGGTATGCTGGCAGGTGGCATCGGCGGCGATCTGCATGACGGGGTCTCCTGTGTTAGTTGACGGGCACAGGTTCCGCGTCGGGCGGCTCACCAGATGAGCTTGCAACAACACTAGGGAGAATTCGATGAGTGCTGACGTTTCCGTGGTAACTGACACCGAGCGTGATAACAGGCATGCTGCCTTGATAACCGACACGTCAGTTGGTTGTTAATAGCAGAGTTAGGCATCGCGATGCAGATCCTTGGCGATCTCCTGAAGTCATGGCAATCCGAGGGAATCCCTCTCGTTGCTCCGGAAACAAGAGCCAGCGTCTGCGAAGCATTCGCCAGATTTGGATCACAGGCCACATCCGACGTGGTGCACTTGTACTCTAGCTTCGGCGGTATGGAAGAAATGGACAAAGAGTACTGGCGTCTCTGGCCGCTAGCTGAAGTGGGTTCCGAGAACACTCAGACTTCGCGAAGTGGCGTGCTGTTCTCTGACTACTTGATGAGCTGTTGGAGCTATCGGCTGAGGCCGAACGCAGATGACACAAGTGCTGTACTTGTCGACTACTTCGACGACAGGGAACCAGTGGTAGTGGCCAATACGCTCGAACAGTTCTTCGAGGCTTACGCCACTAACGCGACCCTTCTCCTCGATGCTAGATCGCTGACACATGTACCAAAACGCGATGCCTAACCCTTCAATCAACCGGACATGCCCCGGCAAGCCGCGTCATGCCGGTTATCTCAAACGTTAGGCGTCAAATGCCCGAACTACGGTCCATGACCGAGACTCTTGTCAAGACACAGAGCTGCTACGTAGCCATCCTTGATGAAGCGTCACCAGTGAACACGCTCGACTTCATGACGACCTCTTTCGAGGCGGGCAAAGCCGAAGCCCGAGCACGAGGACTTGAGGAGTTCCATGGCCTCTTTGTGTTCAACGACCAGTTGATCCACGCTGCAGAGACCGGCCAGCTATTGGCTTGGACCTTGCTATTTGACGGCGTCTTCCGAGCGGTTGTGCACCTGACTCCCAGTTCGTTGCCGACAGAGATCGCGAAGTCAACAAACTTGGGGTCCCCCACGTTAACGGGAGAGCTTCATTGCCCCACCGGTAGATTGCTCATTTGCTGTCTGTCAGATTTCGGAAAACAACAACGGCCATTTGTGTTGGTTGAGCCAGGCACCTACCGCGTTTCTGTGAGGCGCGACGACGACGCAGAGTTGCGACATTCCCTCCTCGAATCGCCGGACTACTATCCGTTTGGCGACCGTCCGGATTGGACAGTCCAGGTCGAGCGAGTCAAAACGAGCCGAGATGACACCTAACCTTTCGGTCGAGCGGACACGCCACGGCATGGCGCGCATGGCCTTCATTTCATTCTGGGCCATGCGCGCCACGCCGCGTCCGTGCCGCTCACCTCTAACGTTAGGTTTTGCAAAGCGAGCACGCCTCGCCGCTCACGTGAAACAGTCGAGCGTCAGCTTCCTGGCGTTCATTCTGAATGCTGAACGTCGCAGAAGGGTCGGTACGGGTCCGACCCGGCACCGGGTTCACCGCCGTAGACCAGCCGTTGGAAGTGGGGCACCTGGAAGCAGCCTGTCGTCACCGGGCGCACCCGACCCGTTGCCGTCCTAGCCGGACGCGAATTCGACGCCTGGAAGCCGCCGCACAACGTTGTAGCTGAGCGGCCGACAACGGCGCCGCTATGTTGATGAAACAAGCGAGCAGCCCCGCCGTTGACGGTCCGCTCGAGCGCCGGGTTGGGCTGGACGATGATGACTGCGGCCTTCAAACCTATCCCACTGCCCGAACATTGGCTCGATCGCTCATTGAATCCGCTCAAGGCCAGACGAAAGCAGATCAGAGAACGCACCACTCTCGACCTCGCCAATTTTCTCAGGCCGAACACAAGAGCGCAGATAAGTTACCGCATAGGACCACACCGCCTCGCGCTGAGATGCGAGCTCGGCAGCGCCGATAACCATGTGGTCTACGAACTGCGTCAAATCAACCGCGTCCAAAATTCGGTCGTCACCGTCTAGGAGCGTCACGCCGAACTTGTCTTCGATCTGAAGGGCAAGCTCGATTTTTGCTACAAACAACGTTGACTCAAGTCTCCTTCCATGCATCCATTTTCCTGCACTCTTAAGAATGCTCGAGCACTGTACGCACTGCGCCGAATAAGCAAGTAGATCTTTAGGAGGGTGACTCTGCCTCGTCCCGCACCCTTCGCATGTAACCGACATCGGATTTAGAAATGCCATAACACCTCGCCAAGTAATGCCCAACTTTTTACACAGCGACAGTTTTGACGCATAACTAGACTTCCTACTGTGCTAACCAAACGAGCGACCTGGCGCCATACCTCGCCAAGTCTGGCCTACCGAGGCGGACTGAGCATTTGTACAGTATTATTCAGAAAGTGAAAGCCGCCACCCCCACTTTACCGCCACTGTCGTTCGCTCGAATACGCCTCCCGCCAGGATGCGGTTTACCCCTTGGTTTACCCCTCGGCCTCATCAAGGCGATGCCGTGCCACGTCGCCACAGGTCGGGCCAGTAGGCCAT
>CBIHQA010000401.1:0-4232 GCA_966211475.1 uncultured Neisseriales bacterium | reverse complement strand
GCCATCGACCGCCGCATCTGGAACCTGTTCGGCGAAACCTGGGCGGTGATGTACACCGACCTCGCCGGGTTCTCCCGCAAGGTCGAGGCCTTCGGCATCATTCACTTCCTGCAGGTCATCTATGAGGCCAAGCGCCTGTTCGTGCCTGCCATCGAGGCACACGACGGCCTGCTACTGAAGGAAGAGGGCGACAGCCTGCTGATCATCTTCCGCCAGCCGTCGCAGGCGCTGGATTGCGCGGTGGCCATGCAGCGGGCGGCGATGGCCTATAGCGCCGACCTGCCGGACGAGGACAAGGTGGAGCTATGCCTGGGGCTGGGTTATGGCCAGGTGCTGCGGGTGGGTGACAACGATGTCTACGGGCCGGAGGTGAATGCGGCCTGCAAGCTCGGCGAGGATCACGCCAAGCGCGGGGAGATCCTGCTGACCCAGGATTTTCTGAGCGCGATTCAGAGGGAGCGGCCTGCCGTGGAGGCGGATGCCATGCATCTGCCCGTGCCGGGCTCGGCGGGCGGGCACCGCTTGCGCTGGACGCCGTGAAGGGCTCCGTGGCCTTGCACGGCCGAGGACTGGCCTGATCAGTCTGGTTTCGCTGGCGGTGGCCGCCGCCTAGAATGACGCCTCTTTTGGTAGCCGGTTTTCGAGGCACGAATGGTCTGGATTTACGTCAAGCTGGTCCTGACGACCCTGTTCTGGGGCGGGTCCTTCATTGCGGCACACGTGGCGGTGGCGTCGCTGCCGCCCGTGGTTGCTGCGTTCTGCCGCTTTGTGATCGCCTGTGCCGGCCTGTTCATCCTGCTGGCGTCGACCGAAGGGCTGGTGCGCCCGACTCGTCAGCAGTGGAAGTCCATCTTCGGACTCGGGCTGACCGGGATCTTTGCCTATAACATTTGCTTCTTCAAAGGCTTGCAGCTCATTCCGGCCAGTCGGGGCGCGCTGCTGGTGGCGCTAAACCCTTCGCTGACCGCGCTGGCCGAGCTGCTGCTGTACCGCCGTGCCTTGGGCGGTGGACGGGCGCTGGGCATCGCGCTGTCCCTGTTCGGTACCACTCTGGTGGTCACGCAGGGCGACTGGGCGCATGCCACCGGTGGCGGCGTGGGGTGGGGTGAACTCATCATCCTGGGTGCCTGTTTGTCCTGGGTCAGTTACACCTTGATCAGCCGCCGGGCGATGACTGGTCTATCTCCGTTGGCCAACACCACCTATTCCAGCCTGGTCGGCGCGCTGGCGCTGCTGCCGTTCGCGTTGCACCAGGGCTTGATCGAGCATTTGCCGACCATGCAGGCCAAGGACTGGCTGCTGGCCGCCTACCTCGGGTTGCCGGGCACGGTGCTGGCCTTCCTGTGGTACGCGCAGGGGATCAAGGCGGTTGGGGCTCAGCGGACCATCATCTTCACCAATCTGGTGCCGGTGTTCGGTGTGCTGCTGTCGGTGCTGTTGCTGGGTGAGCAACTGACCATTCCGACCCTGCTGGGGGGCGCCATCACGGTGGCAGGCGTGTTCCTGACCAACCGTGTGCAGGGCTGATAGACTGAGCGATCGTTTCCTACGCGGCCTACGCCATGATTCCCGTCCTCGTCTTCGACATCGAAACCATCCCCGATGCCACCGGCCTGCGGGCGGTAAAGGGCTATCCGTCCGAGTGGACCGACGACCAGATCATCGACACCGCGCTAACGGAGCGTCGGGAGGCGGTCGGGCATGACTTCCTGCCGCTGCATCTGCACCGAGTAGTGGCGATTTCCTGCGTGTTACGGTCCGATGCCGGTTTCAAGGTCTGGTCGCTGGGCGACCCGGATGAGCCGGAAGCCGGGCTGATCCAGCGCTTCTTCGACGGTATCGAGCGCTACACGCCGCAGCTGGTGTCCTGGAATGGCGGTGGCTTCGACTTGCCGGTGCTGCACTACCGGGCGATGGTCAACAAGATCGCCGCGCCGCGCTACTGGGACCTGGGCGAGGACGACCGCGACTTCAAGTGGAACAACTACCTCAGCCGCTACCACACCCGCCATCTGGATCTGATGGACCTGCTGGCGCTCTACCAAGGGCGGGCCAACGCACCGCTGGACGACCTGGCCAAGCTATGCGGCTTCCCCGGCAAGCTGGGCATGGACGGCGGCAAGGTGTGGCACTCCTTCCGCGAAGGCCGCATCGGCGAAATCCGCGACTACTGCGAAACCGACGTGGTCAACACCTACCTGGTGTACACCCGCTTCCAGTTGATGCGTGGCCATCTGTCGCGCGATGCCTATGCCGCTGAGCAGGCGTTCGTGCGGGAAGCGGTCGGCAAGCTGCCCGGCGAACACTGGCAACAATTTCTCGGCGCTTGGCAGGAAAGCGCCTGACAAACTGGTCGAGTCATGAAGGACGACAAATATCCCGTCACCCCAGCCGTCCGCGTTTTACGCGCTGCCGGCGTGGCGTTTGAGGGCCACCTCTACGAATACGTGGAAAAGGGCGGCACCCGGGTCAGTAGCGACGCGTTGGGCGTGCCCGAACACGAGGTGATCAAGACCATCGTGTTCGAAGATGACCAGAAGCAGCCGTTGATTGTGCTGATGCACGGCGACAAGGAAATCTCCACCCAGGCGCTGGCCCGGTTGCTGGGTAAGAAGCGCATCACGCCCTGCGCGCCGGAGGTGGCCAATAAGCACACCGGCTACATGGTGGGCGGCACTTCGCCGTTCGGTACGCGCAAGCCGCTGCCGGTTTATGTGGAAGCCAGCGTGCTGGATCTGCCACGGCTCTATGTGAATGGTGGCAAGCGCGGCTTCCTGGTCAGTATGACGCCATCGGGCCTGCAGCGGGCCGTGGCCTGCACCTCGGTGAATGTCGCGACCGGCTGAGCTTGGACCAGACGCCTGGCCAGTTGGTCGCAACTGCCGGACGGGATCACAATAAGGGATGAGCCGGCCCCGGCGTTTGGGCCTGGCGCCCCTTGATCCGGCAACGCTTCCGCACGGAGGCTGGCATGACCGAACGCTGGCAAACCCACACCGTCTTCAACCAGCCCCCGCCGCTGGTGGACACCAATCTCTACCTCTCCGATACCCCGCTGTGCGAGGCAGTGGTTCGGGAGGGCGCAAGCTGGGCCGAGGTATCACTTGCCGAAGCAGGCGCCGATCTCGGCAGTGCCCCGGTCCTGTCGCTGGGCGACCTGGCCAACCGGCATCCGCCCGTGCTGCATCCGTTCGACTCCATGGGCAATCGCATCGACGAGGTGGAATTCCACCCCGCCTGGCACGATTTGATGTCCCGACTGATCGCCGGCCGCGTTCACAACCTGCCTTGGGCGGTACCCAGGCCGGGCGCTTCGGTGGCCCGCGCGGCACGGTTCCTGCTGCATGCCCAGGTTGAGGCCGGTACGTTATGCCCGGTGACGATGACCTTCGGTGCCATCCCGGTGCTTCGGCGGGAGCCCGCACTGGCGGACTGGATGCCCTTGCTGCTGTCCGATCAGTACGATAGCCGTAGCCAGCCCGCCACCAGCAAGCGCGGCCTGCTGATCGGCATGGGCATGACCGAGAAGCAGGGCGGCTCCGACGTGCGCGCCAACACCACTGGAGCCCGGCCGGAGGGCGAGCGAGGCAGCGGCAAGCCGTATCGGTTGGTCGGCCACAAATGGTTTTTCTCCGTGCCTCAGAGCGACGCCCACTTAGTGCTGGCGCAGACGGACGGCGGGCTGTCCTGTTTCTTCCTGCCGCGTTTTCTACCGGATGGCAGCCGCAACGCGATCCGCGTGCAGCGCCTGAAAGACAAGGTCGGCAATCGCTCGAACGCCAGCTCGGAGGTAGAGTTCCAGGACGCCTGGGGCTTGCTGGTCGGGCAGGAGGGGAAGGGCGGCCGCACCATCCTGGAGATGGGCGCCTACACCCGCTTCGACTGCGCGCTAGGCACCACCGGCCTGATGCGGCGAGCGTTGACCGTAGCCATCCACCATGCCCAACACCGCGCCGCCTTCGGTAAAGCCTTGGTCGATCAGCCGCTGATGCGCAACGTGCTTGCCGACCTCGCGCTGGAAGTCGAGGCCGCCACCGCCCTGTGCATGCGGATTGCCCGAACCGGCGATGCACCCGACGATCCGGCCGAAGCCGCGCTGCGGCGTGTGCTGACGCCCTGCGCCAAGTACTGGATCTGCAAGCGCGGCCCGACCTTTGGCGCGGAGGCGATGGAGGTGCTGGGCGGAAATGGCTATGTGGAAGAAGGCGAACTGGCCCGCGTCTACCGCGAGA
>CBIHQA010000400.1:0-4244 GCA_966211475.1 uncultured Neisseriales bacterium | reverse complement strand
TAGAAACATCGCTCTGTTGGGCTTCGCTACGCTCAACCCAACCTACAGCCCATTCGAAGTACTGCTGCGGGAGGCCCTCGCAGGCAGAGAACGTTTCGCCATCGTCCGGAACCTCCGGGGCGGGCCGGCAGTCGGCACCAATTTGCCCTCGTTACGGCGGCGGGCTAACGTGGAATTGCGCTCGCATGCCCCCCCGCCTTTCCAGAGGTGTCCGATGAATCGGCGTCACTTCTCTCTGCTCGCGCTGACCACCCCGCTGATTGCCGCCGCCCCGTTTACCTGGGGGGCGAGGAAGCCGGCCGTCGCCCTGGTGCTGAAATCCATGCGCAACCAGTTCTTCCTGCTGATGGCCGACGGTGCTCGCCACCACCAGGCCGAGCGGCAGGCGGACTACACGCTGACCGTGGAAGGCGTGCAGGAGGAAACCGACGTCAAGGGGCAGGAGGCGATCATCCGGCGCCTGACCGCGCGAGGGCTGGATGCGCTGGTGATTGTGCCGGCGGATTCGGTGGCGATGCTGCCCATCCTGCTCAAGACCATGAAGGCCGGCGTGCTGGTGATCAACCTGGACAACAAGCTGGACGACCGGGCACTGGCCACCGCCGGGGTCAACATCCCCTTCGTGGGGCCGAGCAACTTCAACGGCGCCCGCAGCGTCGGCGCTTACATCGCCCGTTCCCTGACGCCGGGCAGCAAGGTGGGGCTGGTGGAAGGACCGCCGGGTTCGATCAATGCCAAGGCACGCAGCGACGGCTTCCGGGCCGCGATGGCGGATGCTGGGATGAGCGTCGCGGGCATCCGTAGCGGCTATTGGGAGGTGGGGCGCGGCCAAACCGCAGCCGCCGAGCTGTTGCAAGCTGCGCCCGGACTGCGCGCCCTGCTGTGCGGCAACGACAACATGGCGATCGGCGCCGCTCAGGCGGTGGCCGAGGCGGGGCTGAAGAAGCAAGTGCTGATCGGCGGCTACGACCATATTCCGGCAATTCAGCCGCTGATCGGCGATGGCCGCGTCGCTGCCACCGCGGACCAGTTTCCGGCGAAGCAGGCCGAATACGCATTGGACCTCGCGCTGAAGGCGCTACGTACCGGCACCCGTCAGTCGGACCTGCCCACCATCGTCCAGACCCCGGTACAACTGGTGACGCGATAGCGATGCAAGCAGCCCTGCGCATCCTACGCCTCTGCACCGGCGCGTTGGCGTTCATCCTGATCCTGGCGCGGGGTGCGCCGCTCACCGTGTTTGGCGAAGCCTATCCGCCCTTCCTGCTGGCCGAGCGTGGCCAGCTCAGCGGCCCTTACGTGGAAGCCTTCAGTGCCCTGCTGCGGCCGCTGCGGCTGGACATCCGCTACGTGGAAATCCCGGTCAAGCGGGCGATGCAGGACCTCGCGCGGCACCCAGGCAGTTGCATCCTGGCCGCCCACTTCTCCCCCGGCGAAGCGGAGACCATGAGCTACGTCGGCCGGCTGGCGCCGATCACCATCTCGGTCTACGCGTTGCGTGGCCAATCCGGCCGCATCCGCAACATCGAGGACCTGCGCGGCCACCGGCTGGGTGCCATCGACATCGCGGAAGTCCGCGACCTGCTGGGCACTGCCGGCATCGCTTACCAGCCCCTGCCGCTGTCCAACAACGGCGTGCAGATGCTCGCCGCCGGCCGCTTCGACCTGCTGGTCAGCGACGTACAGCCGGAGCTGATGAGCGCGGCGGAACAGAAGGCGGTGCAGCGCGCCTTCACCTTGGCGCGGGTCGAACGCTGGCTGGCTTGCCGGCCAGACTTGCCGCCGGCCACGCTGGCCGCCCTGCGGGCCACACTGCGAGAAGGCCTGTTCGCCGAATCGCTGCGCCCGGTCTGGGTGAAACATGGCCTGGAAGGCTATTTCGACGCCATTCGGCGACAATGGGACGCCGTCGCCAAAGGCGGTGCGAAACCCACCTCGCCGCCGCTCAACCGCAAATGAAGAAGGTATCCCGCCCCAGCCGCTTGGCCTGGTAGAGCGCCTTGTCCGCTTCCAGCAGCAGGGCATCGGCGGTCAGGCCCTTCTCGGCACGGGCCAGGCCGAGGCTGGTGGTCACCCGTGACGGGCCGGGTGAGATGGCGAACGGCGGGTGCATGGCGATGACGATCTTGCGGGCGACGATCTCCAGCTCTTCCATGCCGGCGAAGCCTTCGATGATGACGGTGAATTCGTCCCCAGCCAGCCGGGCCGCCAGGTCGGTCTTGCGCAGCACCTCGATCAGCCGCTGGCCGAACTCGCGCAGCACCGCGTCGCCGGTGGCATGCCCGTAGGTATCGTTGATCTGCTTGAAGCGATCGATGTCGAGGAAACCCACCGCCACGCTGATGCCCTGCCGGTTGGCGCGCGACAGGGCACGCTCCAGCCGCGCCATGAACTCCTTGCGATTAGGCAGGCCGGTCAATGGGTCGTAGCGGGCCTCGCGGGTCAGCGCCATTTCCAGCTGCTTCATGTTGGTGACGTCGTGCGTCACCGCGTAGAAGCCGTCCACCTGCCCGTCCGCGCCCACCTCGGGGATATAGGTGGACTTCATGTAGCCCTGCCGGCCTTCCAGCCCGGTCCACAGCTCGAAATCCACCCGTTCGCCAGCCAACGCCCGCTCCACGAATTCGCGATGCAGTGCGTATTCCGCCTCGCCCAGCATGGCCGGCAGCGGCTGGTCGACCAGTTGCGACATCGGCTTGCCATACCACTGCGAGACAGCCCGGTTGCAGAAGCGCAGTACCTGTTGCTGATCCACGTACAGGATGAGGGCTGGCACGTTGTCGGTGATGGTGCGCAGCTCCTGCTCGCTGCGCGCTAGCGCCGCCTCGATCCGCTTGCGACGGCTGATGTCCTGCACCGCGACCACCACGCCGTCCTGCAGTTTGACCGCCTGGTGTTCCAGCCAGACCGAAGCGTCGCCGGGCAGCTCGATCTGTCGTTCTTCCTCCAGCACCTGGCCGGTCTCGGCTACCTGCGCATAGCTGTCGAGCAACGGGCCAATGATGGAGCGCGGCAGATAGTGCAGCAACGTCTTGCCAGCCACGTCCGATGTCAGCAGGCCGGTCAGGCGTTCCGCCGCCGGGTTCAGGTAGACGAAACGGAAGTCGCCCACCCCGCCGTCCGGGCCGCGCACACTCTGCAGCACGAACAGCGCATCGAGCATGCTCTCGGCGGTCGCACGGAAGCGGGCCTCGCTCTCCGACAAGCCTTGTTCGGCCGCCTTGCGGGCGGTGATATCGCGGAAAGACACCACCACCGCTTGCAGCTTGCCGTCCTGCAACAGCGGCCGGGTGTTGGTTTCCATCCAGAACGCACTGCCGTCGGGGCGACGGATGCGGAACGGCACATCCCGCTGCGGTTCACCGGTTTCCAGCGTGCGATAGGACGGCAGCTCCTCGGCGGCCATCACCGAGCCGTCGCCCCGCAACGGCGTGAACATCGGCAGGGAATACGGCTGCCCCAGGAATTCCGCCAGTGGCGCTTCCAGGATGCGGGCGGCACTGGCGTTGTAGAGCACCAGCCGTTGCTCCGTGTCGCGGATCAGTACGCCCTCGCCCAGCGTATCCAGTACAGCCTGCAGGAAGCGCTCATGTTACTCGAGTCGCAACCGCTGCCGGTGCAGCTCGAACAGTGCCACCACCTGCCGGGCGAGAATGCGTAGCGCTCGTAGTTGTGACGGTCGCAGCTCGCGCGGCTGATGGTCGATCACGCACAGCGTCCCCAGCGTTTGACCGTCGGCAGTGACCAGCGGCGCCCCGGCATAGAAGCGGATATGGGGCTCGGACGTAACGAAGGGATTGTTGGCGAAACGCGGGTCCCGCTGCGCATCCGGCACCACCATCACCGCCTCCGGCTGCAACAGGGCGTAGGTGCAGAAGGTCTGGTCGCGCGGCACCTCACCCGGATGCAGGCCGATGCCCGCCTTGGTCCACTGCCGGTCGGCATCGATCAGGTTGACCAGGGCGATCGGCACCTCGCAAAGCTCGGCCGCCAGCGCCACCAGGTCGTCGTAGGCCGCCTCCGGCGGGGTATCGAGAATCCCGAACGAGGTCAGCGCCGCCAGGCGGGCCAGCTCGGATTCGGGGCGGGGAGCGCTCAAGGGAATGCCTCCTCGGGCACCCCGTTGTGGGCGCCTCACCGCTAACCTTAGCAGGCGGGAGCGAGGCTCACGAGGCAGCGTGGAGTAAAGGCGATCAGTCCGCTTCAGGCTGCTGACAAAGGTGGGGAGCACGACGTCCGGCGGG
>CBIHQA010000399.1:0-4283 GCA_966211475.1 uncultured Neisseriales bacterium | reverse complement strand
TTTTCTCCCGCTTGAGCTGCGTTGCTCGGCGCTTGCAAAGGGGTTGCTTAGCCACGGCTGTGCGCTTCGCACCCTGCGCCCAGTGAGAGGCGGGCACCGTCGGCTCGCGCAGATTGGTGCTGAGCGAAGCGAAACCCAACAAAGCGTCCGTTCCACGTCGTCACGTTGGGGTTCGCCTACGGCTCACCCCAACCTACACAGGCAACCCCACACCGTTGCCCGAAGGGCGGGCCAGCGAAGCGCCGCCCAACGCGCCACAAGACCGGAGAGCAATACGAGCGGCAGCGAGGTTCCCCCGCGGCGGCGGGGGCGGAGGGGGCAGGAGGAAAACAGAGAAGCCTGCAGCACACCACCAATGCCTGAATCAGCCCGGGTTTCCCGGGCGCCCATCACCCCAAACAACCCAGACAAAACCCCGCAGGCTTGCCGAACGAGCGTTCGGCTTGCCACAATCCCGTCTGGCGCGGAAGCGCATAGGAGAACCGATGTCCATCTGGCACACCAAACCCACCCTGGAAGCCCTGCAAGCCGTCAACGGCGGCACCATGGGCGAGCACCTCGACATCCGCTTCACCGAGATCGGCGACGACTACATCGTGGCGACCATGCCGGTCGACCATCGCACCCGCCAGCCGATGGGCCTGCTGCACGGCGGTGCCAGCGCGGTGCTGGCGGAGACACTGGGCAGTGTCGCCAGTTTCTGCGTGATCGACCCGGCGGAATCGGTCTGCGTGGGGCTGGAGATCAATGCCAACCACCTGCGTGCCGCGCGGGATGGCAGGGTGACCGGCCGCTGCACGCCCGTCCACGTCGGCCGGCAGATCCATGTATGGGACATCCGCATCCAGGACGAGGCGGGCAAGCTGGTGTGCGTGTCCCGGCTGACCGTGTCCGTCCAACCCAAGAATCGTTTCTGAGCAACGCGTGAACCAGCCGATGCCGCCCGCCCCGCACGCCATCCAGCCCCCTGACGGCCGGCCGGCGCGCGACCCGTTCGGCAACCTGCCCGGCTTCACGCCTGCCATCCGCGACAAGCTGAAGAAGCTCGGCCTCACTCGGCTGGAAGACCTGGCGCTGCACCTGCCGCTGCGTTACGAGGACGAGACCCAGCGCTACGACATCGCCGATGCGCCCAGCGACCGGGTGGTGGTGGTCGAGGGCAACATCGTCAAGGCCGAGGTGCAGATCCGCCATCGCCGCCAGTTGATCGGCGAGGTACGCGACGACTCGGGCCGGGTGACGGTGCGCTTCCTGCACTTCTACCCCTCGCAGCAAAAGCAGTGGCAGCCCGGCAAACGGGTGCGGCTGATCGGCGAGATCAAGCAAGGCTTCTTTGGCGCCGAGATGGTCCATCCGCGAGCTAAGTTCTCCGGCCTGGACGAGCCGCTGGGCAACAAGCTGACGCCGGTCTACCCGACCACCGCCGGCCTGGGGCCGGAGACGCTACACCGGTTGGTGGAGCAGGCGCTGCATGCGCTCGACCTGTCGGATTCGCTGCCGGGCGAACTGCTGACCCAATTGCGGCTGCCCGCCTTCCGCGAAAGCCTGCTCTACTTGCATTCACCGCCGGTGAAGGCCGATATGGGCGTGCTGGTGAACCGCCAGCATCCGGCCTGGCGGCGGCTGAAGTTCGACGAATTGCTGGCCCAGCAGCTATCACTGCTGACCAACCGCGCCCGGCGGGTATCGGTGCCCGCCCAGACGCTGACGCCCAAGGGACTGCTGACCGCGCAACTACTCGGCAACCTGCCGTTTGCGCTGACCGGCGCACAGCGCCGTTCGGTGGACGACATCGCCCGCGATCTGTCGCGCCGCGTGCCGATGCAGCGGCTGCTGCAGGGCGACGTGGGCAGCGGCAAGACCATCGTCGCCGCGCTGGCCGCCTTGCAGGCGGTGGAGAACGGTACCCAGGTCGCCTTCATGGCGCCCACCGAACTGCTGGCCGAGCAGCATTTCCGCAAGCTGGACGAGTGGCTGACACCGCTCGGCGTGACCATCGGCTGGCTATCCGGTAGTCAGAAGAAGAAACAGCGTGCCGAGATGCAGGCGGCCATCGCGGCGGGCGAAGTGCAGATCGCCGTCGGTACGCATGCGCTGTTCCAGCAGGACGTGGCGTTCGCTGACCTGGCGCTGGTGATCGTGGACGAGCAGCACCGCTTCGGCGTCAACCAGCGGCTAGCCCTACGCGCCAAGGGCGGCGGCAACGGCAGTAAGCCGCGTGCCGTGCACCAGTTGATGATGTCGGCCACGCCGATCCCGCGCACCTTGGCCATGAGCTATTTCGCCGACCTCGACGTGTCGGTGATCGACGAACTGCCGCCCGGCCGTACGCCAGTACTAACCACCGTGCTGGACAACCGGCGGCGGGATGCGCTGGTGGCGCGGCTGTTCGAACAGACCAAGGCTGGCGCGCAGGCCTACTGGGTGTGCCCGTTGATCGAGGAATCGGAAGTCCTGCAGTTGCAGACCGCGGTGGCGACCCACGAGGAGCTGTCCGCTGCCATGCCCGGCATCCGCGTCGGGCTGGTGCACGGCAAGCTGCCGGCCGCCGAGAAGCAGGCCACCATGCTGGCCTTCAAGCAGCATCAGCTCGACGTGCTGGTGGCCACCACGGTGATCGAGGTCGGCGTGGACGTACCCAACGCCAGCCTGATGGTGATCGACCATGCGGAGCGGCTGGGTCTCGCCCAATTGCACCAGCTGCGCGGCCGGGTCGGCCGAGGCGCCAAGGAAAGCTTCTGCATCCTGCTCTATCAGGCGCCCTTGGGTGAACTGGCGCAGGCCCGGCTGGATCTGATGCGCCGCTCCACCGACGGCTTCGAGATCGCCCGCGAGGATTTGCGGCTGCGCGGTCCCGGCGAGCTGCTAGGTGCCCGGCAGAGCGGCGTGCCGCTGCTAAAATTCGCCGACATCGAGCGCGACATCGACCTGCTGGAAGTCGCCCGAGACCTGGCACCGCGCCTGCTGAAGGACCTGCCCGAGGTGGCCGCCGCCCACATGGAACGCTGGCTGGGCTCGCGTACGGGTCTGCTGGACGCCTAACGCCTCTACCGATGTGTCAGTCGGCCGGGTCAGCGCCTATATTGAGGGCAGCACCCCGCGGCGGATCGTTCGCGATGAGACCGGTATTCCCTGCGCTGTTTTCCCTGCTGATGGGCCTGACGCCACCGGCATTCCCTGCCGAGCCCCTGCATGTGGTCTACCCGGCCACCGAATCCGTCACCGATACCCGCTTCGACGACCTGAAGGAAATCCTGCATACCGCGCTGGACAAGACGGTGGACAGCTACGGCCCCTACACGCTGACCGCCAGCCATGGCTACATGACTGAGGCGCGCTATCTGGCGGAGTTGCAGCATGGCGGCGAGGTAAACGTGGTGTGGAGCTCGACTTCGGTCGAGAAGGAGCGCGACCTGCTGCCGATCCGCATCCCGCTCCGCAAGGGTTTGCTGGGCTACCGGGTGGCGCTGATCGACGGCCGCCGACAGGCAGAGTTCGACCGGGTCCAAACGCTGGAAGACCTGCGCCGCCTAACCATCGGACAAGGCATCGGCTGGGGAGACGTGAAGCTGTACGAGGCGGCGCAAACACGGGTCGTCACCGCGC
Source organism: uncultured Neisseriales bacterium (assembly GCA_966211475.1). Classification (GTDB taxonomy): domain Bacteria; phylum Pseudomonadota; class Gammaproteobacteria; order Burkholderiales; family Leeiaceae; genus Leeia. The sequence goes on along the minus strand of CBIHQA010000399.1, from coordinate 677 downwards.
CGTACGAAGACCTGTTCCGCATGGTGGTATCGGGCCGCTTCGACCTATTCCCGCGCGGCATCGGCGAGGCCTTCCATGAATACGCCCAGCGGCGGGGCGATGTGCCCCATCTGGCTGTCGAGCAGCATCTGCTGCTGTACTACCCGTGGCCGTACTACTTCTTCGTGAACCGGCGCGATACCTCCCTGGCGGAACGCATCCAGACTGGGCTGCAGCGCATGCGGGCGGATGGCAGCTTCGACGCGCTGTTCTGGAAGCACAACCGCACGGCCATTGAACAGGCCAAGCTGGGCAGCCGGCGCATCATCCGGCTAAGCAACCCGCTGCTGCCCCCGCAGACACCGCTGGAGGACGCGACGCTGTGGTTCGACCCGAAGCGGGACAAGCCGTTGCCGGCGTCGGCGCCGGGTAAATAGCGAACCCGCTAGCCGGTACGCCATCCTGGCCTGCCGACAAAACTCTAGCCTCTACCGTAGTCAGAGAACCGCTGATAGCGCCCCACCCGGGGTCCCCGTCGAGGAGCCGGGTTTTGCCCGTTTACGGACGGGGTTTCGGCGAGGACTGTCTGAGGCCCTCGCGGCGAGTTCCGCAGCCGCCGGCCGGAAATGGGCAAAACCCGGGTAGCCCGCAGGGCCGACGACTCGGGGTCGCCTTTCTTTGCTTACTTTCTTTGGCGA
>CBIHQA010000398.1:0-4292 GCA_966211475.1 uncultured Neisseriales bacterium | reverse complement strand
GCGACCACGTCCCAGTCGACCAGCTTCCAGAAGCCTTCCAGGTAGTTCGGGCGGCTGTTGCGGTAGTCGATGTAGTAGGCGTGTTCCCACACGTCGGCGGTCAGCAGGGCGGTGTCGCCACTGGTCAGCGGGGTGGCGGCGTTGCTGGTGTTGACGATGTCCAGCGAGCCGTCGGCCTTCTTCACCAGCCAGGTCCAGCCGGAACCGAAGTTGCCGGCGGCGGAGGTGTTGAACGCCTTCTTGAACTCGTCGAACGAGCCCCACTTGGCGTTGATGGCGTCAGCCAGGGCACCGGCCGGTTGGCGGGCGTCACCAGCGGCGTGCGGCTTGAAGCCGAGCCAGAAGAAGGTGTGGTTCCACACCTGGGCGGCGTTGTTGAACAGACCGCCGGCCGGCGCCTTCTTCACGATCTCTTCCAGGGACAGGTTTTCGTATTCCGTGCCCTTGATGAGGTTGTTCAGGTTGGTGATGTAGGTCTGATGGTGCTTGCCGTAGTGGAATTCCAGGGTTTCCTTGGACATGAACGGGGCGAGTGCGTCCAGTGCGTACGGCAGTTCCGGCAGCTTGTGTTCCATGAGTACTGACTCCGATGAGGTTTTTTCAGGGGGTACAGGGCGGCTCGGCACCAGCCGGGCCGCATGAAAGCGGGCGCAATACTTGCGCCGCATTGGAATGCGAATCGTTGTGAGTGTATCCGATGGAAAAGGTGCTCGACAATTTGTTGACTAATTCGCTGGGGGCTGCGGATGACGGTGGGAAGCACGACATCAGAAGGGCGCAAAGCAAGCTTTGCTGATTTGACCGACGGCAATCCATCCGCAGCCCCTTGAGAATTCCCCACCCTCCGGCTCCCGCCCGCCGGCGGGAGAGCGGGCGGGTTAGCATCCGTAGGGTGCGCACAGGCTGCACACACCTATGCTCTGCTCGGATTGCTGAGTGTGGCCGGACGACACAGTCCGCACAGACTGCTGGCAAACCCCGATGGCCCGCCAGCGGATCATCGACAACCCGCCCTCCCGCCAGAGGGCGGGAGTCGGAGGGTGGGGAAAGTCTCAGCGAGACTGCGGATGAGTTGCCGTCGGTCAAACCAGCAAAGCTTGCTTTGCGCCCATTTGATGCCTTGCTTTCCACCTTTGTTCGCAGTCTCGGCCGGACGACAGTCCGCACCACTTGTGTTATCTTGCCTGCGGCCGAAATCTGCCTCCGGGGTGCCGATGAGTTTGCTCGCTCTGATCCTGGCGCTGTTGGCCGAGCAGTTCTATCCGCTCGGTACCCGCAACCGCGTCCTTATCGCCTTGACCCGCTACGCCAACTTGTTGGAGCGCAAGTTCAACGCGGGCGAATACCAGCATGGTCTGGTCGCCTGGTGCGTGGCGGTGATTCCATTGTGTGCCGTCGCCTGGCTGGGCTACGCCTTGCTGGTGCGCGTCCATCCGCTGCTGGGTTGGGGCTGGAACGTGATCGCCCTTTACCTGACCATGGGCTTCCGGCACTTCTCCAGCTCGTTCTCCGGCATTTCCGAAGCCTTGCAGAACGACGACCTGCCGAAGGCGCGCGAGCTGCTGGCCGGTTGGACCAGCCAGCCCACCAGCGAAATGACCGCTGGCGAAGTGTCCAAGGTGGCGATCGAGCAGGGCTTGATCGACTCCCATCGCTTCGTGTTCGGCACCATCTTCTGGTTCATGCTGTTGCCCGGGCCGGTCGGTGCGGTGCTGTACCGCTTGGCGACCCGCCTCTACGAAAAGTGGGGCCAGCGGTCCGAGCATGCGGACGATCCGTTCGGCCGCTTCGCCGCCCAGGTCTACGAGAAGATCGACTGGCTGCCGGTGCGGCTGACGGCGGTCAGCTTCGCCATCGTGGGCGACTTCGAGGACGCGGTGTATTGCTGGCGCTCGCAAGCCGCCAACTGGACCAGCTACGCCTACGGCATCCTGCTGGCGAGCGGTGCCGGCGCCATCGGCGTGCGGCTGGGCGACCCGGTGCACCAGGATCACACCGTCAAGTTCCGCTCCGAGCTCGGCGTGGGTGACGATGCCGACCCGGACTACCTGAAGAGCGCGGTCGGCCTGATCTGGCGTGCCGTGCTGCTGTGGCTGATGGTGATCCTGCTGGTGTCGTTCTCGCACGCGGTCTGAGTTTCCTCTGCCGTCGCGTCCGCGGCGGCTTGCTTTCGCTTCCCGAACGACTTCCCGACCACTTGTCGGGAAGTCTCCCCTGCTGTTTCGTTTCCGCAGACTGTCTAGTCACGACTTCGCCGACTCCGCCCTGCTGCCATGCGGATCGCAGGCGGCATCGATGGCATTCGTTTCCCGTCCGTGTTATGACATACGGTAAAACGTCGTTGCGGGCACTGATCCCAACGATTAGAAAACAAAGGGAGACTTACTCACACATTTCTCGTCTCTGAGGGGATGCGATGCCCGTAAGCCCACGCGCTACCGCCGGGCCGATCGCGCGATTCGGTCTGGTCTTTCTGCTGCTGGCCCTGGTCAGCCTGGTGGCCGGCCACTACGTGCAGTCGCTGGACCGGGCGCTGGCCTGGCAGCGTTTCATTCAGTCCGGCGAGGATGCCCGTGCCGTTCTGGTGCAGCGGATGCGCTCCTGCGAGGTGGTGCTGCGTGGCGCGGCGGGGTTGATGAACGTCGCACCCTATGTCGACCGTGTCCGCTGGCAGCAGTACGTCACGCAGCTGGACCTCAGCCGTAACTATCCGGGGTTGGAAGGGCTCGGCTACGCGGAGCGGGTGCGGCCGGAAGAGCGCGAGGGCTTCGAGGCGCGGGTTCGGCGCGAAGGGGTCAGCGACTATCGCATCCATCCGCTGAGCAGCCAGGCCGAATTCTTTCCTGTTCTCTACCTGGAACCGGCAACCGGCGACAACCACCGCATGCTGGGGATGGATTTCGGCGCCGATCCCATCCGCCTGCAGGTGCTAAGGCGGGCCCGCGACAGCGGTCAGCCCGCACTGAGCGCGCCGATTCCGCCACGGGCCGGCTCCCCGGACAACCAGCCCCGGGTGCTGATGGTCTGGCCGATCTACCGGCAGGGTGTGCCGGTCAAGACCGTGGAAGACCGGCGAGAGCTGCTGCAAGGCTATGTCTACGGTCTGTTCCGCATGACCGACCTGATGACCGGGACCTTGGGGGAGCGCAGCCGCCTGCTGTCCTTCCAGCTCACCGACGAGGACGCACCCACGCCGACCGTGCTGTTCGAGAGCCCGCGCACGATGGCCTCCCCGCTGTTCCGCCATACCGCCCCTATCGATGTGGCCGGCCGGACCTGGCTGATGAGCGTGTCCACCACGCCGACCTACGAAACCATGCTGGTTGGCTCCCGAACCGGGCCAGTGGTCGGCTTCGGTCTGATGATTTCGCTGCTATTGGGCTTGTATGCCTACAACCGGGAGCAGGCGCACCGTCAGATGAGCGAACTGGCGGACAAGCTGCGGCAGCGGGAGGAACACTTCCGCCTGCTGATCGAAGGCGCGCCGAACGCCATGCTGATGGTCGGGCCACAGGGGCAGATCGAGCTGGTCAATGCGCAAGCTGAACGGCTGTTCGGGTACCGGCGGGAAGAGCTGATCGGGGAAAAGATCGAACTGCTGCTGCCGGAGACCTCGCTCGGAGGGCACAAGGCGCTACGTGAGCGCCCGCATACGATACCGGAATCCCCCCAGATGGGCATCGGACCGGAGCTGTTCGCCCGCCGCAAGGATGGCTCGGAAGTTCCGGTGGAGATCGGCCTGTCCCCCATCCAGACCGACGCGGGCCTGATGACGCTCAGCTCCATCATCGATCTGACCGAGCGCAAGCGGGCGGAGGTGCGCTTCCGGCTGGCGGTGGAGGCCTCGCCCAACGCCATCGTGCTGGTCAATGCCGAGGGCCGGATCGAGCTGGTCAATAGTCAGACTGAGACCTTGTTCGGTTATGCGCGCAGCGAACTGATCGGCCAGCACATCGAGATGCTGGTGCCGGATTCGGTCAGGGCGCATCACCGGGAGCTGCGCGAGGCTTACGTCCGCGCACCGACTGCCCGCACCCTGGGCATCAACCGGGAGCTGTTCGCCCGGCATAAGTCTGGCCGTGAAATCCCGGTCGAGCTGGGGCTGGCGCCCTTGCATACCGGTGACGACTTGCTGATCCAGGCCGCGATCATCGACATCTCGGCCCGCCGCGCCGTGGAGCTGCGGCTGAAGGAGCAGGCCCAGGAGCTCTCTTCCGCCAGCCGCTACAAATCCGAATTCCTCGCCAACATGTCGCACGAGCTGCGCACGCCGCTCAACAGCATCCTCATCC
>CBIHQA010000397.1:0-4307 GCA_966211475.1 uncultured Neisseriales bacterium | reverse complement strand
GTCCAGTCCAGCCCCACCGCATCGCACCCGATGGCGGCAATGCTTTCCAGCCACTGGCCGCCGCCCTTGGTGAACACGATGCAGGGCACGCGTTGGCCATCTACCTCGCGGATCAGGCCAGACACGACTTGTTGCATATAAGCCAGCGAGAACTCGCGGTAAGCCGCGTGGCTGAGCATGCCGCCCCAGGTGTCGAACAGCATCACCGCCTGGGCACCAGCCTGAATCTGCGCATTCAGATAGTCGGTCACCGCCTTCGCGTTCACCGACAGGATGTGGTGCATCAGGTCCGGGCGGTCGTAGAGCATGGTCTTGGTGACCGGGAAGCCATCGCTGCCACCGCCTTCGACCATGTAGCAGGCAAGCGTGAACGGGCTGCCCGAAAAGCCGATCAGCGGCACGCTGCCATCCAGCGCCCGGCGGATTTCCTGCACCGCATTCATCACATACACCAGAGGGCCGGCCGGGTCCGGCGCCACCAGATTGCGGATTTCCCATTCCTGGCGCAGCGGACGCTCGAAGCGCGGCCCCTCGCCTTCGGCAAAGTACAGACCGAGCCCCATGGCATCCGGCACCGTCAGGATGTCGGAAAACAGAATCGCCGCGTCCAGGTCATAGCGGGCCAGCGGCTGCAGCGTCACCTCGGTCGCCAGTTCGGCGTTCTTGCACAGATCCAGGAAGGAACCCGCCCGGCGACGCGTCTCACGGTATTCCGGCAGATACCGCCCGGCCTGGCGCATCAGCCACATCGGCGTACGGTCCACGGGCTGCTTGAGCAGCGCACGCAGGAAACGGTCGTTCTTCAGGGCAGTAGACATGGCAAAGCGCTCGGAATCTTGTTCGATGGAAGGATGCGATTATAAGCCAAACCCCCCGCCCCCCAGCCGACGGGATCGACCAAGGGCCGGCAAACCCTTATATACATTGCGGTTATTCGTTTCGGAGAAGGCCGCAAATTAGCTATACTCCAAGCGCCCATTTGGTCCCGGAAAGCCGCCATGCCGCTTCGTCAAGCCGTCACCGCCGCCCTCGCCTGCTGGATCGCCTGCAGCCTCCCGGCCCGTGCGGACGATGCCGACCCGGTGAACCGGGCAAAACACCTGCTGACACAACACCAGGCCGAAGAGGCGTATACGCTGCTGTCGCCGCTGTCTTCCGCCCGCGCGGGCGACGCGAAGTTCGACAGCGTACTGGGACAGGCCGCGCTGGAAAGCGGCCATATCGCCGACGCCGTGTTCGCGCTGGAACGCGCCACCACCACCCAGCCGGACGACCCCGCCCTGCGCATTTCCCTGGCCAAGGCCTACCGCCTGTTTGGCGACCGTGACGCCGCGCGCGACACCCTGGAAGCCGTGCGGGCGGATCACCCCTCCGTCGCCACCCGTGAAGCGCTGGATACGGAGCAAGCGGCGCTCGACGTCGGCGAAACCCGTCCGCCCGTGCGCGGATACGTGCAACTGGCCTGGGGGCGCGACAGCAACGCCAATGGCGGCCCGACGCAAGACCGCTTCACGCTGCCCGTGCCGCCGCCCAGCACGGTCTATGTCGTCGACGCGGCCAATCGCCCCATCTCCTCCGACTACCTGACCCTGGGTGCCGGCGTCGATCTCGACTATGCCTTGAGCGACAGTATGGACTTGGTCGGCGGCATCGACGCCTCGGCCCGCCGGCTGGACGATGTGGACCGGCTCGACACCGACGATTACGGTGGCCGCATCGGTCTCGACTGGCGCACGGGCAAAGAGCGTTTCGGCCTGAACTTCCAGGGCCGCCGACTGGATGTGGATAGCCAGTACTACCGCCGCACCAACGCGCTGACCGGCAACTGGATCCATTCGCTCGATCCGCAGCGCGATGTCAGCCTGTATCTTCAATACAGCACGCTGCGCTACAACCTCTCCACGCAAGATGCGAACCGCAGCCTGGTCGGCGGTTTGTACGCCCAACGCTTCGACAATACCGCCTATACCCCGCTGCTCCAGCTCGGAATGTACGGCGGCCGCTCCAGCGCACGGGACAATAGCCTGCCCTGGCTGTCCCACCGTTTCTACGGTCTCCAGTTGGGTGGCAGCCTGCAACTGGCCCAGGACGTCTCCCTGTTCGCCAGTGGCAGCTTCGAGCGCCGACAGTACGACGAGGATGACCCCAGCTTCCTGGCCCGCCGCAACGATCGGCAACAGGAATGGCGGCTCGGCCTCACCTACAGCCCGTACCGTCATTTCAGCCTGACGCCGCAGGTCAGCTGGTTGCGCAACCGCTCCAGCTTTGGTGTGGACACCTATGATCGCCGTCGCATCGAACTACTGTTGCGGTACACCTACTAGGTCCAGACCGCAACACGACGGAAATATCGGTTTAAAGCCGGCCCTCCCATTTCACCAGGTAGACCGCCCATGATCCAGGTCCCCGCCCGCCCGCTGAATGCACTGCGCCGCTACGCAGGCTGTGTCGCCCTGCTCGCCGCAACCTGCACCCTGCCCGCCTGGGCTGCCGCCGGAAAGGTCGAATTCGCCAGTGGCGACCCCGTCGCCACCACCAGCGCCGGCAGCGCCCGGCCACTGAGCAAAGGCAGCGAGCTGGACGAAGCCGAGATGATCGACACCCGCAGCGGCCGCGTGCAGATCCGCTTCACCGACGGCGGCTACGTCTCGCTGGCCCCCAACACCCGTTTCCGCATCGACCAGTATCGCTTCAACGGCAAGCCGGACGGCCAGGAAAAAGGCTTCTTCAGCCTGCTGACCGGCACCCTCCGGACCTTCACCGGCCTGATCGGCAAGGGCCGCAAGGAGGCTTACCAAGTCAGCACCCCCACCGCGACCATCGGCATCCGCGGTACCGAGTACAGCGCTGCTCAGCAAGGCGACGCCTTGCGCGTGGTTGTCCATCGCGGCGCGATCGTGGTCAGCAATCCGGCAGGCGAACTGGTGGTCAACGCGGGTCACTCCGCGCTGGTATCCGGCCCGAACCAGAAGCCGGCCGAAACACCGAACGGTGCAGCTGGCCAACCCAACGAAGGCCCGCTCAGCCCACCGGCCCCTGGCGGCACCGAGCGCGGCACATTCGGCGGCAACACGCTTTGCATGACGCCGGAAGCACCGGCAAGCGGCCCGCCCTCGGCACCTGTCTGCACGGGTTACTGAGCACGCAGCCTGTCGGGGACACTACCCATGCTCCTCATTCGCAACCTTTTTCAGCAGGCCACTCCACGATGAAGCTCAGACCCGTCGCGCGAAACTTGCTCCTTGCGACCGCCACCGCGTGGCTCTGCCAGTCAGTCCACGCCGCGGAACCACACCCGGCACTGGCAACGGCCAAGCAGATGATGGAACGCCACCAGGCGGCCGCTGCCTACAAGTTGCTTGCCCCGCTGGCACCCCAACTGTCGGGGGATCCGGATTTCGACTACCTGCTGGGCATCGCCGCGTTGGACAGCGGGCACACCACCGAAGCGATCTTCGCGCTGGAGCGCGTGGTGGACAGCCAACCCGACAACCAGCCCGCGCGACTGGAACTCGCGAGGGCGCACTTCGTGCTGGGAGAAAAGGACACCGCCAAGCAGGAGTTCGAAGCCGTCAAGGCGGCAAACCCGCCCAAGGAAGCGGTCGCCACCATCAACCGCTACCTGAACGCGATCGCTGGCCCGGATGCCAACAAGACGCAGATTCGCGGCTTCGCGCAATTCAGCGCCGGCCGTGACGGCAACGCCAACAGCGCCACCGACCAGAACTCAATCGCCATTCCCTTCTTTGGCGGGATCAGCCTGACCCTAGGCCCCGACAGCCGGGAAATTCCCGACAATTTCTTCAACGCCACCGGTGGTATCAGCATTCGGCATATGGTCCGGCCCGATCTGGCGATCAGCGGCGCCCTCAACGGCACCATGCGGCGCTACAACACGCACGATGAGTTCGACCAGACCCAGGCCGACGGTCAGGCCGGCCTCACCTGGTTCAAGGACCGGTCCGCCTTCAGCGTCAACCTGCTGGCCCAGCAGTTGGACGTCAATGACGACAGTTTCCGGCGACTGACTGGCCTGGTCGGGCAATGGACCTACATGCTCAGCGAGCAGTCGCAGATCGCTGTCTACGGCCAGACCTCACGGCTGACCTATCCCACCCAGTCGCTTCGCGACGCCCGCCGGAACCTGCTGGGCGCCGCCTATGCCGAAAGCTATGACGACCAGCAACGCCAGGTGCTTTACACCGGTGTGTACGGTGGCAGCGAGCGCCCGACGCACGACGGCGTCTCCCATCTCGGCAACCAGTTCATCGGGGTCCGCATCGGTGGAACCTGGCCGATTTCCGAGC
>CBIHQA010000396.1:0-4316 GCA_966211475.1 uncultured Neisseriales bacterium | reverse complement strand
CAAGGCGGGCGACCTGTCCGTGCCGCTGCTGGCGGAGGTCGGGCATGGGCCCAACTGGGGTTCGGCCCACTGAGAGGAGGGCGGGGTGTTGCATGCAGCACCCCGCTGTACAAGACCACAAAAGCAAACGGCCCGCATCGCTGCGGGCCGTTCTTGTATCTGGTGGCGAATCCCCGACTCGAACGGGGGACCTGCGGATTATGATTCCGTCGCTCTAACCGACTGAGCTAATTCGCCAAGAGGGGCGCATTATCCGCTGCGCCTGCGGGGCTGTCAAGGGGCGGTCGCGCTGGCGTATACTGCCAGCCGTTTTCCGGAATTCAATCATGCAGTTATCTGATTTCGACTATCACCTTCCCGAAGAATTGATTGCCCAACATCCTCCGGCCGAGCGGGGGCAGAGCCGTCTGCTGGTGGTGGGCGAGGGGCGATTTGAGGACTGTCGCTTCCCGTCGCTGCCGGACTTCCTGCTGCCAGGCGCCTTGCTGGTATTCAACGATACCCGCGTGATCAAGGCCCGGCTGTTTGGATACAAGGAGACCGGCGGCAAGGTGGAGGTACTGGTCGAGCGTGTGCTGAACGATCACGAGGTGCATGCCTTCGTGCGGGCCAGCAAGTCGCCTGGGGCGGGGACGCGGCTGACGTTGGCGGACCGCTGGCCAGCGACGGTGCTGGGGCGCGACGATGACGTCTTCCACTTGCACTTCGATACTGAGGAGACGGTCTGGCAGGTGCTGGAGGAAAGCGGTCGCCTGCCCTTGCCGCCCTACATCGTGCACAACCCGACTGAAGACGACGACAACCGCTACCAGACGGTCTATGCGAAGGTGCAGGGTGCCGTGGCAGCACCGACCGCCGGCTTGCATTTCACCGACACGCTGCTCGCGCAACTGTCTGCGCAAGGCATCGGGCAGGCTTTTGTCACGCTGCACGTCGGTGCCGGTACCTTCCAGCCGGTGCGGGTGGAGAACCTGGCCGAGCACCGGATGCATACCGAGCGCTTCGAGGTGCCGCAGGCCACTATCGACGCCATCGCGGCGACCCGTGCCCGGGGCGGCAGGGTGACCGCGGTGGGGACCACCTCGCTGCGGGCGCTGGAATCCGCGGCGCGCAGTGGTGAACTGTCGACCGGCTGGCAGGAGACGGACCTGTTCATCACGCCGGGCTACCGTTTCCGGGTGGTCGACCTGCTGGTGACCAATTTCCACCTGCCCAAGTCGACGCTACTGATGTTGGTATCCGCCTTTGCCGGCTATCCGGTGATGCGAGCCGCGTACGACCACGCGGTGCAGGAGAAATACCGCTTCTTCAGCTATGGCGATGCGATGCTGCTCACCCGGGATGACCGCGTAAGCGCGTGGTAAGATCGGACGGCTTTCCACCCGTCTGACACGACCCGCCCCATGATCGAAACCGACCGCCTGATTCCCTCCGAGCGCCTGATCGCGCCCGACAGCAAGGGCACGCAGGAAGAGGTGCTGGAACGCGCCTTGCGACCCAAGCAGCTCGACGAGTACGTCGGGCAGGAGAAGGCGCGCGGCCAGTTGTCCATCTTCATCGAGGCCGCCCGCCGCCGCAGCGAAGCGCTGGACCATGTGCTGCTGTTCGGCCCGCCGGGCCTGGGCAAGACCACGCTAGCCCACATCGTGGCGCGCGAAATGGGCGTGAACCTGCGTCAGACCTCCGGCCCGGTGCTGGAGCGGGCGGGGGACCTAGCGGCTCTGCTGACCAACCTCGAACCGCACGACGTGCTGTTCATCGACGAAATCCATCGTCTGTCGCCGGTGGTGGAGGAAATCCTCTATCCGGCGCTGGAAGACTTCCAGATTGACATCATGATCGGCGAAGGGCCGGCCGCGCGTTCGGTGAAGCTCGACCTGCCGCCCTTCACGCTGGTCGGCGCCACCACCCGCGCCGGCATGCTGACCAATCCGCTACGCGACCGCTTCGGGATTGTCGCGCGGCTGGAGTTCTATACGCCGGAAGAGCTGACCAAGATCGTCACCCGCTCCGCCGGCCTGCTCAACATGGAAATCGCGCCGGACGGCTCGCTGGAAATCGCCCGCCGCAGCCGCGGCACGCCACGGATCGCCAACCGCCTGCTGCGGCGGGTGCGCGATTACGCGGAAGTGAAGGCCGACGGGCTGATCAGCCGCGAGGTCGCGGACGCGGCATTGGCGATGCTCGACGTCGACCAGGCTGGACTGGATGTGATGGACCGGAAACTTCTGTCCGCCGTAATCGACAAATTCAGCGGCGGCCCGGTCGGGGTGGACAACCTCGCGGCCGCCATCGGGGAAGCGCGCGACACCATCGAAGACGTGCTGGAGCCGTATCTGATCCAGCAAGGCTTCCTCCAGCGCACGCCGCGTGGGCGGATGGCGACCTTGATCGCCTATCGTCACTTCGGCTTGCGTCCGCCGGAAAGCGGCCCCGAACCGTTCACCGATACCCCATAACGACCATTCCACCAGGGACCCGATGACGCAGGAACACCAGCCCAGCCCGAACGCCTATCACCTGCCCGTTCGCGTCTACTACGCCGATACCGACGCGGCCGGCATCGTCTACCACGCCAATTATCTCGCCTTCATGGAGCGCGCCCGTACCGAATGGCTGCGCTCCAAGGGCATGGATTACGCTGCGTTGCCCCGCGAGCATGGGGTGAACTTCCTGGTACGGTCGGTGAAGCTCGATTACTTCGCCCCGGCCCGGCCGGACGAGCTGCTGTCGGTGACGGCCGAAGTCACCGAGTTTGGCCGCAGCCGCGTGCATGTCTCGCAATTCGTGCTGCGCGACGGCCAGGTCTTGGTGCATGGCCAGGTCAACCTGGTCTGCGTGGATATCCATACCGGCAGGGCGGCCGAGACTCCCGCTGTCGTCAGGCAATTGATGTCCGGGGAGGGCGTCTGATGGAACCGAGTACCGATCTGTCCTTCCTGTCGCTGGTGACGCACGCCAGCGTGGTGGTGCAACTGGTGATGCTGATCCTGTTGCTGATGTCGCTGCTGTCGTGGAGCTACATCTTCAGCAAGTGGGTGGCGATCCGCCGCGCCCGGCGCGAAACCGACGGCTTCGAACGCAACTTCTGGAGCGGCGTCGACCTCAATAGCCTGTATCAGCAGCGTGCCAACAAGGATACGGACGGCACCGGCATGTCGCGCATCTTCGTGGCCGGCTTCTCCGAGTTCCTCAAGCTGAAGAAGCAGGGTGGGCTGGAACCGCGCGACATGATGGACAGCGTGCAGCGCGCGATGCGGGCCGAATATCAGCGCGAGGTGGACCGGCTGGAGGCACACCTTGCCTTCCTGGCAACCACCGGCTCCGTGAGTCCGTACATCGGCCTGTTCGGTACCGTGTGGGGCATCATGAACGCCTTCCGTGGCCTGTCCAACGTCGGCCAGGCCACGCTGGCCCATGTGGCGCCGGGCATCGCGGAAGCGTTGATCGCCACCGCCATCGGCCTGTTCGCCGCCATTCCGGCGGTGGTGGCCTACAACCGTTACCTGCACGACATCGACCGCCTGTCGATCAAGCTGGAGAGCTTCATGGAGGAGTTCTCCAACATTCTGCAGCGGCAGGTGGTGCGCTGATGCGTCGCTACCGCCGCCGGCCGCTCAAGAGCGAGATCAACGTCGTCCCGTTCATCGACGTGGTGCTGGTCTTGCTGATCATCTTCATGGTGGCGGCCCCGATGATGCAGACCGGCCAGATCAAGCTGCCGGAGGTTGGCCAGGCATCCAATGTGGACACGCCGCCGATGCAGGTGCAGGTTGGCGAGGACGGCAGCTACAGGCTGAGCGGCCACGGACGCAATGGCGAGGAAATGTCGCTCGATGCGCTGGTGGCCGAGGTCGCCGGCGCACAGGGCGAGAACCCTGCGCTTGCTGTGGTGATCAGCGGCGACAAGGAGGCGCGCTACCAGACGATCCTGGACGCGATGGACAAGCTGCAACGTGCGGGCGTCAAGCAAATCGGCCTGCTGGTGCAACCTCAGGGGACCAAGTGACCGTCCCGGAAACGATCCGGGCGGACGGAGGTTTGATGGAAGACCGCGGTCTGACACCTTCCGGTATCGCATTGGCGGTGATTGTTCACGGCCTGCTGCTGCTGTTGCTGGTGATCGGCGTGTCGTGGCGGTCCACGCCACCACAGGTCGTGCAGGCGGCGTTGTGGTCCGAGATCCCCGGCCCTGCGGTCAAGCCCAAGAAGGTGCCTCCGCCGCCTACACCCGAACCGAAACCCAAGCCGGTCAAGGTGCAATCCAAGCCGGAACCTGAGCCTCTGCCGCCCAAGGAAATCAACCAGAAGGTCGA
>CBIHQA010000395.1:0-4318 GCA_966211475.1 uncultured Neisseriales bacterium | reverse complement strand
TGGTCCACCACCCGATGGCGCTGCTGATGGTCTCCACGTAGGGGTCACCAGCGTTAGGCTGGATGCGCATCGCGTTCGCGCTGCCGCCGCTGATCGTCTGCCGAGCTGCGTAGGTGCCGCCCCCGCCCGTGGGTGTGTGCGCACTGAGGGTGGTGACGCCACTCTCTCCGGTGAAGTCGTCGCTCAGGAATGGCATTAGATGAACTCCGTAGGAAGGAACCACAGCGGCTGCGCGCCGTCTGCGTAGAGCAGGAAGCCCTTCAACTTGGGCACGTAGCGCCAGCGGTTGTTGACGCCTGCCCCCTTGACGTGCGGCGGCGTGCCGGTGGTCGCCAAGATGCTGATGTCCCAGGTGGTGCCCGCATTCGGCTTGATCATGTAGACGCGGCCGCGGCGGTCGATGCCATCGAACAGCCGGCCGTCATAGAACAGGAAGGCATCGAGCGCCGGCTCGTAGTCCATGCCGCCGTACTCGGTCCGGTCGAGCATGAATTGAGCGAGCGCGCCACCGATGCTGTTGAGCGTTATGGCGCTGCGCGTCGGAGCGGCGTTGAAGGTGTCGGCCGTGACCGAGTACAGCTTGCGATAGACGAAGGCCCTCACGTCGGTGCCGAACTTGTCTTCACCGTTGCCCCACGACAGGCTGAAGATCTGTTCCCGCTTGGTGTCGAAGGCGAGCGGCCCGCCAGCGGGCGTGCCGAAGTCGATCACCATCGTCTGCACCTTCGTGTTGCGGCCCCAGTGGTACAGCGCGCTACCGAAGTTGGCACCTGGCGTCTGCAGCGACCAGACATCGCCCTTGCTGTCCATGCAGCTGTAGCGCGCCTGAGCCAGGATGTCGGGGTGCGTGCCGGCCGCGTCCCAGGTGTTGCTGCCCGGATTGAAGCCGTCGACCTTGCCGCTGAAGAAACCGCCGCCGCCGTAGCTGCTGCGCACGCCGAGGGTGAAGAGCTTGTTCCAGCGCTTGCTCCAGTACATGCTGGAGTACAGGTGCCGGGCGGCCGGCCTGCCGTCGGCGTAGTAGCTCGCGTCCAGGGTGCGTTGTGCCAGCGGCGTGGCCGCCAGGCGCAGGGTCACCGCAGGCGCGTCGGCCAGCAAGTCCATGCTGCGCACGCTGTTGTCGCTGTTGTCGTTGTGGCCGCCGCCTGGGCCCAGCCACAGCACTTCGGCGATCTGCGTGCTCTGCAGCGCGGCGCCGCTGAAGGCGAGGCGGCCATCGGCGTCGCCGGTGATGCTGGAGCTCGGCAGCGCCATCCACTGATTCACCGCCGCGCCGCGCCTCCACGTCGGGACGCGGACGTGCAGGTTGTATTTCAGGTAGGCGTCGATGTTCGCATTCACGCCCCACGGCAGGTCGGTGTCGAAGTACCCATAACCGCCGATGCCGTAGGCCAGGTGATAGCCCGCGGCCAGGTAGTTCTTCTTGCCGGTTGAGGTGGTGCCGCCCAGGTTGATGAGCGGGATGTCCTGAGCCCCCTTGAAGGCCAGGAAGCACATGCCTTCCTCGGCGCCGCCGTAGACCATCATCCCGTTCTTGATGGCGGTGGCGCTGACGTAGCCCACGCCTGCCGGGCCCTGGCCCGCAGTGCTGGTTCCTGGCCGCGTGTCCCAGTGCAAATTGTTGGGCGTGATCATCACGGGGATGCCGGAGAAGGCCACGCTCCAGGTGGCAATCGCCGCCGTGCCCTCGGGGCCGAAAGTGCCGTCGCTGATGCTGAAGTTCAGGAAGTTGCTGTTGATGTCCGGGAATGGGAAGTTCGCCACCTGCGAATCGCTCAGCCCCAGCGTGGCCTTGGCAATGGCGCGGTCGAGTTGAAGATGCATCGAGACAACGCGCGTCGTCAGGTTGATCTTCTTGATGCAGCGCATCGAGCTGCTGCCGTAGTACAGGACCCCGTTCACCAGGTCCATGCCCTCAGGGCCCTGCACGTCCGGCACCTGCGCTTCGGCATAGCGGTAGTACCGGGTGACAGTGCCAGAGACCCACGTTGGATAGGCTTGCGTCCCGTTGGCATCGAGCCCCACCAACGTGAATGTTTTCGTGGTGGTATTGACGCTTGCGGCGGTCAGCGTGACGCCATTCAGCGCGGTCATGCCAGACGCGACAGCAAAAAGCACGCGATCGCCGTCGGCGAAGATGTCCGGCCCGGAGTAGGTGGCCACAGGGCTGGTCGCCCTCGTGACGTTGGTGATCACCGTGCCGGCCGTGTCCGGCTTCAGGCGCAGGTAGGTGAAGCGGCTTGGGGCCAGGCCTGCATAGTCGGCGCCGCCGGATGTCACCAGGTCTTCGATCCAAGCGCCGGTGGTGGCGTTGTAGACGCTGATCTTGTGCGCGGTGCGCTCGCTGATGATGAGCTTGCCGGCGTCGTAGATCACGTCCCACGGATCGAACAGGCCAGTGATGAACTCGGTGCACACGCCAGGGTCGCGCATGTCCGGCTTGAACTGCACCTTGATGATGCGGTTGTGGTGCGTGTCCGCGACGAAGGCCACGGGCCCGACGTTGTGCGGCTGCTCCATCGGGTCGTTGCCGGCATCGATCACCGGGACGCCCGTGTTCACCGTTAGGGTGCCGTCATGGAAGTCCATGCCCCATGGCTCATAAAAGCCCTGGCGTGAGGCTGGAATGGAAGACCAATCGCCCACCAACTCCATTTGCGGCTCTGTGTTGGCGCCCCAGACAACATCCCAGGATCCGCCCACGCCAGGGTTTTGCCAATGCGGCGGTGGGTCTTTGTGCCGCCACCCGGCCAGCGTGCGGATGTGCCCGTCCTCGCTGATGACAAAGAGGCGCCAGCCGTCTGTGCCGTAGATCTTGCGGCCATCCGGCCGGCGACTGAAGCGCAGCGACGTGACGAACTTCGTGGTGCCGATACCGCGTGGCCCATCGTGAATGGCAATCTTCGGGCGCTGGTTGAGGAAATCCTCGTAGAAGTAGTCCTGCGTCGCGTAGGTATTCAGGATGCCGTTCGGCTGCGAAATGCTGGGGTTGTGCCTATCACCAAACTTGACCGGCACCAGTTGGTACGCCACCAAGTTGTTGTTGTTCTCCAGCGTGGTGAAGCCCACGCGGTCGTGCATGAGACGCTTGTCCAGCGGCACGCTGCGGCGATTCAGGACCGACGGCACCTTGACCACATGGAACTGTTTCGTGGTCAGGCCGTTGTCGTAGTTGGGGCTCCCTGGGCCGGTCTGCGTGTACTCGTAGGTGCCGGTGACCACCGGCAACCAGCCGACATCCACGTACAAGCTGCTCTTGAGCACGTAGAAGCCATGCGGGATGGCAGTTTCATTGACGGCCGTGCCCGTGATGCTCAGGATGTGCCAGCCTTCGCTGATGCCAGTCATGTCCAGCGTGAACGATCCGATGCTGACGCCGGTGCCAGGTGTGGCAGTGGCCTTGGCCACGCCATCCACCATCAGCGTGTAGGCCGTCGCCTGTGAGAAGTTGCGCGCGACGGTGCTACCGCTGAAGGACCAGCCGCGGAACGTCACGATCGCACTGGAGCCAGACAGCACGGCCCCCGTCATGTGCTGGAAACGGTCGTAACTGCCGGTGACCTGATAGGCGGTCCCGAACATGATGATCTTCGAGGTGTCCGAAACCGTGATCGTTTGGATATCAACGGCGCCAGGATCTGGCGGCGGTGGCGCTGGCGCTGTTGGATACGACAGCGAGCCGGACGCTGCCACGCTGCCGAACAGCGTTTGCAGCGACAGCCGCCTCGTCAGCTTGAAGTCGGGCATCGCCTTCAGGCGATCTGCAGCGAGAGCGTCAGGCCACCAGGGCACGACACCGACGTGGCGGTGCCGGGGATCACGTTGTCGCTCACCTGGAAGTCCCCGCTGCCCACGCCCACCGTGCCGGTCAGCCGGTTGGCGCCGCCGCTGGTGCGCATCTCGAATTTCGTCACCGTGCCGGCGGTGATCGACGTGTCGGGCGTGATCGAGTTGCTCAGCGCCACGCTGGGGCTGGCCACCGATGCGGCCGCGAACGCCGTGGCATTCAGGCCCAGGTTCGCCAGTTCGGCGTCGGAGGCATTCAGCAGCCGGAACTGGCCGCTATTGAGCAGTGCGGTCATGCCGTTGAGGGCCGCCGCTTTCATCTCGTTCGCTACGCTGATCGTCATTGCCTTGTTCCTGCTGCTGCATCTGCTGAAGTTCGGACAGCGGCACCACGGCCTTCAACTCCATCGTCTTGACCAGGGCTCCGGCGGCATCGCGGAACTCGAAGGTGCCGCTGATCACCACCTTCGAATCAAGGGCGGCTTGCCACTGCGTGCTCATGATGGGAGGCTCTTTCAGGGGGGGGTGTGGG
>CBIHQA010000394.1:0-4320 GCA_966211475.1 uncultured Neisseriales bacterium | reverse complement strand
GTCAATCAGGTCATCAGCCAGGGCGTGGCCGACGGCTACGGCGGCACGGCAGCGCGGCGCTATCGGCCCCATGGCGAGCGCAGCGCCGACTTGGTCCGCGCCCTACGCCAGGCACGCCTGACCGGGCGGTCCGCCCAGGCCTATGAAGCCGACGGCGAAATCTGCCGTGTCATGCCCGTGATCGGCGGCGACGATGCGCTGGGCGCCATCGTGCTGTTCCACCAGAAGCCGCTGGAAGAGGTGGCTGAGCGCACGTTCGAACGCAGCTCGATCGTGATCGGCATCGTGCTGTTGTCCCAGGAACGCCAGGAGGCCAGCAGCCACCGCGACATGTCTGCCTTGATGCGCGCACTGGTGTCTCCGCGACAGGACGAGCCAGCGGTGTTGCGCAACCGGGCCGAACGCTTCGGCCTGGATCTCGCGCAACCTTTGTCGCTCATGATGATCGAACTCAATGGGCCAAGCGCAGGCTTTGTCTCCCGGCGGCTGTTACAGATGCCGGAGAGCCGCCCCTGCCTGATCGACGACATCGATGGCATCGTGGTCGTCCTTTGCGGCACTGTCCGTGCGGTGGAGCTGCGGCAGGCGCTGTCACAGTGGATGCACCGCGAAGTGGGCAAGGCGTACCGCGGCGTGGTGTCGCGCCCGATGACGTCGCCGGCCGAATTGCCCGCAGTATTTGCGACGATCAAGCGGTCGATGGACATCCTGCGCCGCCTGGGCCTGCAGGAACAGTTCATCAGCCAGAACGAGCTGGCCCTGTACTCCACGCTGTTCGAGACCCACGACGCCAGCAGCCTGGAACAGTTTCTTGACGCCAGCATCGGGCCATTGATCCAGCACGATCGCAAGCGCCAGACGGCGCTGGCTGCCACGCTGCTGTGCTTCTTCGACTGCAACCAGAATGCCAGGACAACAGCGCAGCGGCTCGGCATCCACGTCAACACGGTGCGCCAGCGGCTGGCCACCATCGAAGGTTTGCTAGGTCATCTGGGCCAGGCGACCCGCGCCCTGGAGATCCATGTGGCCTTGCGGCTCTGGAGCCTTCGCTCGTGAACGGGCGCCTGCCGCGGTGCGTTCATGAACAGCATTCTTCGAGCGAGGCCATGGTGCGCCCGGATGCACCCCTCCCGCTTCTATTCGACCGCAATCCGTGCCGCTTCCAGATTCGAATCAAACACCAGAGAGCGGGGCCATGCAGGCCAGGCGGAACCCAGGCTGGCATTGTTGGGGTCCCCGTCACGCGCGAAGCTTCCGATGCTTTGCATCATCCTGGCCGACAGGTCGAGCCGCCCCGCCCTGTTCGCCCGGCTGAACGAAATGTTCGCGTAGAGCGACGGTCCGAAGTTGCCGAAGATGAACGGCAGGTCAAAGCTGTGCGCCGCACCATAGACCTTGTCAAAAGGCGGCGGCAGCTCATCCCAGTCGAACCGGTAGTGCCAGACATCCGGCTGTTGGGACTTGAGCGCGTTGAGCACGTCGTCCCGGAATGCAAAGAACCAGATGCGGTCGAGGGCTGCGATGCGAGCGTTCAGCCCCGTCGTCGGCGCGTCGACCGGCAGGTATTGTGCAGGCACCCAGTCCTCAATCCGGCTGGCAGGTGGAGCGTCGGGCCGGTAGCCATGAACCAACTTGAATATTGCGGCGTCATCGAGCAAGCGTCCGCTAGTTCCACCAAGGGCTGGTCGCATCGCTAGCAGGCCGGGAAAAAGTTTGCTTTCGTCGCGGGTATTGCCCGCGAGCACCGGCACCTTGACGTAGCGGCCGGCGCGGATGGCAGCAATGGGATCCGCGGGCACGACGATTCCGTCGGGGATCGGGTTGGCAGCCGCCAGGCCCAGCGGCGCCAGCCGCGTGCGCACGGTGGTCAAGATGGCGTCGGACGATAGTCCGCGCAGGTAGGCGGCCAGCTGCTGGGTCGTGCGCGACGCGATGTGCGCTTCCGCGGCGGGCAGGTCGGATGCGGTGCCGTCGGCCATGAGCGAGTGGACCAGCAACGCGTTGCCTCGCGTCGTCCATACGCTGCGCGGCAGGATGGTCGCAAATGAGCCCGGCGGCAGTGTGGCGGACGACGAAATGCCGCCGCTGAGCGCCACCAGCCGATGAAACAACGGCTCAGGCCGGCCCACCAGCATGGGCGAGGTGAGCAGCGCGTACACATTGACCGCTCCGGCGGACTCGCCCATCAGCGTGACCCGGCTGGGGTTGCCACCAAAGGCGCCAATATTGCGCTGGACGAATTCCAGGGATTTCACGATGTCGAGCAGCGCAAAGTTACCCGAGTCGGTCGCCGCCTCGCCCGTCTTCAGCGGTGCAAGCTCCAGAAAACCGAAGACACCGAGCCGGTAGGCAACCGACACGACGACCGAGCCAGTGTTTCGCGCCAGCGTGGCGCCGTCGTACACCGGATCGGCGGTGTACCCCGTAACGTTGCTGCCGCCATGCACCCAGACTATGACAGGCCGGGGACTGGATGTGGGCGCGGCTGGCGCCCAGATGTTGAGGTAGAGGCAGTCCTCCGAGCCCAACGTCTGGCCCAGCGTGCTGCCGATGGTGGCGTCGTAGCGGTTGTTCAGGCCCGGCCCGTACAGCCGGCCAGTCTGCACGCAGGCACTTGCAAACGAAGTCGCGGCGCGTGGCTTCGTCCATGCGGGCGGGTCTTCCGGTGCCCGCCACCGGCGCTGCCCCACCGGGGCGGCCGCATAGGGAATGCCTTTCCAGCTGTGGACGCCAGTGACCGAGGGGTCTTCGGCGCCGACCACCGGACCAAAGACTGTGGGTCGCTGCAGGCTCGTGGGCTCGGCGGGCGTGTGGGTGCAGGCGTTGAGCGTCAGCAATGCGGCGATGGCGAGAGCCCAACAAGTCGAGGTGGATTTCATCGCGCTCAATCGATCTTGATGTTGGCATTGCGGATCACACCAGTCCACTTGCGTGTCTGGTCGTCGATGAAAGCCGCAAATTCGGCACCAGGCGCGCCGCTCGCCTCCAGGCCGAGGTCAAGCAGCTTCTGCTTAACGGTGGCATCGTCCAGCGCCCGCAAGATTGCGGCTTGCAGCCTCGCCACCACCTCCCGAGGGGTGGCTGCGGGCACCATGAAGCCATACCACCCGGATGCGACCACACTCGGAAATCCTTGCTCTCGGATGGTGGGTGCCGACGGGTACAGCGCGCTGCGTTTTTCCGAGGCCACGCCGAGCACCCGGAGCTTGCCGGCGGCGATGTGGGGCAAGGCGGAACTGATCGCCGTCAGAGTGGCATCCACGCGCCCTCCCAGCAATTCCGAATAGGCGAGTGCGTCGCCTCGCATGTGTACATTGATCCCCTCCATGCCGGCTTCGCGCAACAGCAGTTCGCCGGCTAGGTGGGGCTGTGACCCCGCACCGGGCGTGCCAATGTTGATACCGCCCGGACGTGTCTTGGAGAACGCCACGAGATCGCGCACGGAATTGATCGGCGTCTGCGCATTGACGATCAGGAACAAGGGTGCGTGCATGGCCATGGCGATCGGGCGCAGCTGCTCGCGCTGGTAGCTCAAGCCCTGTCCGTACAGCGCCTCGGCCGTCGCATAGGGCGCGGCCACATAGAGCACGGTGTAGCCATCGGCGGGCGCGCGCGCCACGAGCTCGGTCCCCACCCGGGTGCCCGCCCCGGGCTTGTTCTCGACCACGAACTGCTGACCCAGGACCTTGACGAGGTACTCGCCCAGCACACGGGCCGAGAGGTCACTGGCACCACCGGCCGCATATGGCGAAATGAGCTTGACCGGCCGCGTTGGCCAGTCCGCCTGCGCGTGCGCGAGCAGGCCGGTGCCCGACGCCAGACCAGCGGCCATCGCGGCGAGCACGGTGCGGCGCTGGGGCCGGGTCGGTTGGAGGCTGTTCAGAGGCCGGGGGCGAAAGCTCATGTCTGTCTCCTGGAGTGGTTGTGTCGTAGGGCGCCCGTGCTATAGGCGGCGCAAGGGGGGATACGGAAACCGGAAATCGAGGTGCCGGCAGCGGGGCTGATAGAGCCGAAGGACCACGAAGAACGCCTCTCCGGGCGGGGCGGGCAGCCAGTTGTGCGCGGTGCCGGGGTCCTCGGCCTGAATGCGGATGGAAAGGCTTCCGTCTGCACTCCACAGCAGCCCCGGCAAGCGATCACCGACCGAGTAGCGGTTTGCCGGGTTGTCCACGAGCAGGCAATCGCTTCGCCGGTACAGCGTGAGTGACCAGAAGGCGTCCACTTCCGGCAAGGCGCCTGGCTCAAAGCGCAGCTCGTAGGCGTGTGAGCCGTTGAGCAGCGCGCCGTCGGCGTCCACCTCCGCGGTGGGGTACATGGCTT
>CBIHQA010000393.1:0-4320 GCA_966211475.1 uncultured Neisseriales bacterium | reverse complement strand
GCAACCCCACTCAAGTTTGCGCCGCAGGATGTGGTTACTGCTGGGCTGCGCCGTGTTCGGCCTGATTGCCCTGGGTGCATGGCAGCTCTATCAGCTGCGCCAGACCCTGGTCCAGGACCGGGTGCAAAAGGTCCAGCATCTGTCGGAAAGCGCCCGAGGCGTGCTGGCCTATTACCGGTCGCAGGAGGCCGCCGGCAAGATGTCGCGCGATGCCGCACAGAAGGCCGCGATGGCGACGCTGATGTCGATGCGTTACGACAAGGGGAGCGACTACTTCTTTGTCGCCGACTATCGCAACGTGGTGCTGGCGCATCCGACCCACCCCGAGCTGATCGGCAAGGACCAGAGCGAAACCAAGGATGTGAACGGGGTGCCGTACATCCGCCAGTTGGTCGAGGCGGGCAAGGCGGGGGGCGGCGTCGTCCACTACGTCTACAACAAGCCGAATACCCAGCTATGGCTGCCGAAGACCAGTTATGCCCAAGGGTTCGACGATTGGCAGTGGGTGGTGGTCACCGGGGTGTACGTCGATGATATCGATGACGCCTTCTGGCAAGGCGCGCTGCAAACCTTGCTGATCTCGGTGGTCCTGATCGTCCTGATCGGCATCGTCGGCAGCCGGATCGTCCGGGGTGTGCTGCGTCAGATCGGCGGTGAGCCGAGCTACGCCCAGGACGTGGTGCAGCGCATTGCCCAGGGTGATCTGACGACGGTGGTCGACGTCCGGGACGGCGATCAGGAAAGCCTGCTGGCTTCGCTCAGCACCATGCAGACCACCTTGCGGAATGTGATCAGCGCTATCCGTGGCGGGGTGGAGAACCTCAACCGGACGTCGGACAACCTGTCGGAATCGGCGTCCCAGGTGTCGGTCAGCTCCGGCGACCAAAGCCAGGCGGCCTCCAGCATGGCTGCGGCGGTGGAGGAGATGACTACCAGCATCAGCCATGTCTCGGGCAATGCCGCGGATGCGCTGCAGTTGGCCGAGGAGGCGGGCACGGCGTCGTCGCAAGGCGGCGAGGTGATCGGTCGGGCCGTGGACGAGATCCGCCGCATCTCGGATGTGGTGAAACAGGCGGCGGAAACCATTGGCGCACTGAGCGAACAGACCGAAACCATCTCCGGCATCATGAACGTGATCAAGGAGGTGGCGGACCAGACCAACCTGCTGGCGCTGAACGCCGCCATTGAAGCGGCGCGAGCCGGCGAGCAGGGCCGTGGGTTCGCGGTGGTGGCCGATGAAGTCCGCAAGCTCGCGGAGCGCACCAGCCAGGCCACCCTGGAGATCGCCGGCAAGATCGCGGCCATCAAGGACCAATCCAACAATGCGACGCGCGACATGCAGGGCGCGGTCAACCTGGTGGAGTCGGGCGTTCAGCTGGCCAATGAGGCCGGCTCCTCGATCGGGCATATCGCGGAAGGCGCGATGAGCGTCATCCGCGTGGCCAACGACATCGCCAGCGCGCTCAAGCAACAGGCGGCGGCCAGCAACGACATCGCCTTGCATGTGGAGAACATCGCACGGATGACCGAGGTGAACGCGCAGGCGGCCAAGGCGTCGGCCGACATGTCGATGCAGTTGGGCAGCCTGGCCAAGCAGCTGCAGGACGGGGTGGCCCGCTTCCAGGTCTGAGGCGGGCTGCCGGGCGGCGGCCCTCTCCACTCCGTACCATCACGGTTGACCATGGGGCGGCGGGCTGGCTACGATGCGGCTCGGCCGCTCGGGCCGTTCCTTTTTCGTCCTTCAGAAATCCGTGTTTGCCGTCATGTCCGCCACACCGCCGCTCCGCCAGTTCTTCCCCATCCGCTTCCCCAACGGGGAGACGGTCCGCCGGCTTGCCAAGCCCTGCGTGAGTTGCGGCCACCTGGTGGAGGTGGAGCACATGGCAGGCGCCGTGCAGGTGTTGCCGGATCGGGCGCTGCTGGCGGCGCGGGCGCGCTGCCCGGCCTGCGGGACGCGGTTCCCGGTGACCTGCCTGATTACGCGCGATAAACAGGTGGTGCGGCTGCATGTGCCGAACTGGCTGGTGCTGTGGTACCTGAAGAAGCATGCGACGCCGGCGCAACAGGAGGAGGTGGCGCCGGAGCCGGTGTTGCGGGGCATTCGGGTGGGGCGTGATGAGGTCACCCCGGGTGTGGAGGTGGCGGGGCGTTATCGGGATGCGGATATTCCGTCGGAGCTGAGCTGGCGGCAGCGGCGGTTCGTGTTCGAGCGGATTGCGTTGGGGAGTGATGAGGCGTTGGAAGAGGATGAGTTGTTGCTGGGTGGGGAGTTGGTGTACCGGGCAGCGTGATGGGGGCGGGGTGGTGTGAGTGAGACGGCGGGCGAAGGCTCGCCGTTGTTGTTTGTGGAGCGCCGTATCTTTGCTTGGGCGTTTAGCGCTATCGCGCGGTTAAAGGCATTTAGAGCGGGAGTTCGTCCCGCGGCCGACTCCCTTTTCTTGTCTCGCCAAGAAAAGTAAGCAAAAGAAGGTGACCCCGAGTCGTCGGCCCTGCGGGCTACCCGAGTTTTGCCCGTTTCCGGCCGGCGGCTGCGGAACTCGGCCGCAGGGGCCTCAGACAGTCCTCGCCGAATTCCCGTCCGTAAACGGGCAAAACCCGGCTCCTCGACGGGGACCCCGGGCGGTATGCGGCCGCCGGTGATCGTTAAGCCACCACCCCGTAGAAGCGCTCCGCATCCGCTACCAAGGACCACCTCACGAGCGAAGCGAGGCTCTCCCGCCGGCGGGCGGGAGCGGGGAGGGGGAGGATTTCTTAAGGGGCTGCGGATGGGTTGCCGGGGGTTAAATCAGCAAAGCTTGCTTTGCGCCTAAACGTCCGTGGATGTTCAACCTCCGCTCGCAGCCTAAAAAAAATGCGCGGCGAACCGGCGATACCACCTTGCCGGAAACACCGCGCCAACCCAGTGAGAGTTCGGTCGCTGTCGCGTGGGGCGATCAGGTCGAGGGCACGCCCTCCACCCCTTCCACGTAGAAATTCATCCGGTGCAGTTGCTCGTCGTCCATGGTCCATCCGTCGGGGAGGACAGTGTGGCCGGTGCGGTCGCGCAGGGGGCCGCGGAAGACGGCGAGGCGGCCGGCGATGATGGCTTGCTTGCGTTCCTGCACCTTGCGGCGCACGGCTTCGGGCAGGTTCTTGTTGAAGGCGGTGAGGTCGATCATGCCTTCCTTCAGGCCCCACCAGACTGGCTCGCTATGCCATTTGCCGGCCATGGCCTCGCGCACGGCCTGGGTGTAGTAGACGCCCCAGTTGATCTGGGCGGCGGCGACATGGGCATCGGGGCCGTAGCGGCTCATGTCGGAATCCCAGCCGAAGGCGCGCACCTTGCGTTCCTGCGCGACCTGTACCACGGCGGGCGAGTCGGTGTTCTGCATGAGCACGTCCGCGCCCTGGCCGATCAGCGATTCGGCGGCCTGGCGTTCCTTGGGCGGGTTGTACCAGGCGTTCACCCAGATCACGCGGACGGTGGCGTTGGGGTGGGTGCTGCGGGCGCCGAGGGTGAAGGCGTTGATGTTGCGGATCACTTCCGGCGTGATGATGGAGCCGACCACGCCGAGCTTGCCGGTCTTGGTGGTCATGCCCGCGGCGACGCCGGCGAGGTAGGCGCCTTCGTAGGTGCGGACGTCGAAGGTGCCGATGTTGTCGTCGGTGCGGAAGCCGGTGGCGTGCAGGTACACCGTCTTCGGGTATTGCTTGGCCACCTTGATCAGCGGGTTCATGTAGCCGAAGGTAGTGGCGATGATCACCTTGTTGCCGTCCTGCGAGAGCTGGCGCAGGGCTTTTTCAGCCTCCACGCCGTCCGGCACGTTTTCGATGTAGGTGGTCTTGACCTGGTTGCCGAGCGCCTTTTCCAGCGCGAGGCGCCCCTGGTCGTGGGCGTAGGTCCAGCCGGCTTCGCCGATCGGGGTGAGGTAGACGAAGCCGACCTTGAAGGGTTCGGCGGCGAGTGCGGTACAGGCGATGCCGGCAGCGGCTAGCGTGCCGGCGAGGGCGCGCAGGGCGGTGAGGCGGTTGCGGGTCATGTGTCTCATCCTTTTCCTTGTCCGCGAGGGACGTGGTTTTACCTGGTGGCGGCAGAGTCCTTTTCCGGAAGGATGGGAAACGGCAAGCCGCTCGGTTTTTGCCGGGGGGACGGCACACAACCTTCAACCGGCTAAGAACCGGGCAATACCTCCCCGCCGCCCGGCCCCAAAGGGCGCGGGTGGGGAGGGGATTCATGCATGGATCAGGTGATCAGGATCGCCCGGAAGTCGTTCACATTGGTCCGCGTCGGGCCGGTCACCACCAGGTCGCCCAGCGCCTCGAAGTACGAGTAGGCGTCGT
>CBIHQA010000392.1:0-4337 GCA_966211475.1 uncultured Neisseriales bacterium | reverse complement strand
GCCATGCGCACCGTAGCTCATCGCACTTTCGCAGATGCGTTGGGCCGCCTCCACATCGTCGCTCGCCTTGGACAGCACCTGGTTGACCAGCGTATGCAGGTCTGCCAGGCGGGACCGCCATTCCAGCGCCAGTTGCAGCCGCCGTTGGGTACGGGCTGCCGCCGACAGCACCAGTGCTGACAGGCACAGGCTGATGACGAAGCCCTGCATTTCCACCAAGCTGCCAAACACCCCGCCGTCGAACACGCCCAGCGCACCGAACCCGGCGCCCAGCATCACCGACAGCGCCACCAGCGCCATGGCGACGCCGTTCCAGTGGGGCGCCATGCGCAAACCGGACCAGATCAAGACAGGGAACAACAGATAGGTGGCGGACGTCGTGAACGCCCCCGCCTCTAGCCAGCCACTGAACACCGAGAGGGACAGCACCGCCGTCAGCACCAGCACCAGCGCGACCTCGCGCGGCGGACGCCGCCGCCAGCCGCCTCGCCAGGTCAGCAGCACCGGCGACAACGTCAGCATGCCCAGCGTGTCGCCCAGCCACCAAGTCAGCCACAGGTAGACCGCATCGCTGGCGGGCGCCGCCCGGAAGCCGACCAGCGACGACACCCCGATCAATGCAGAAAGCGCCGCTGCCAGCGTGCCCC
Organism: uncultured Neisseriales bacterium; assembly: GCA_966211475.1. GTDB lineage: Bacteria > Pseudomonadota > Gammaproteobacteria > Burkholderiales > Leeiaceae > Leeia. The sequence goes on along the minus strand of CBIHQA010000392.1, from coordinate 3,690 downwards.
AGCCGATCAGGCGGCCGACATCCTCCACCCGTCCGAGGCGATTCTCAAAGCCGGAGCGGGTCAGCAACCAGGCCGCCCCAACCGCCTCCAGCGCGTTGCCGGTGGCGATCACCGGCGCGATGGCGTTGAAACCGGTAAAGGAAATATTGGCGACCAGCGCCCCCAGCCAGACCACCGGCCACCAGTTCGGCCCCGCCCGCAGCAGGATCGCCAGCGCCAGCCCGGCGGGCCACCACAGCGCCGACACGCTGCCGTGTTGCAACGCGGCCGCAGCCGACAGCTTCGCCAGGACGAAATAGGTCAGCGTCAACAGCAGCGTGGAGAGGAGGTAGCGTACGGTAAGACGCGGCATGGCGGGTGATCGAGCAAATCTGCTGTGACTATAGCATCGGCTCGGTCCGACCCACCACGCGTGGTAAAATTGCGCCTGATTTTCTTGCCGAAAACCGCCTCGACCGTCCGGAACGCGCCGCCATGCGCGACACGCCGTAAGCGGCCGGAACCCGAACTGCCGAGGAGCCGTTTAGCCGATGTTGGACTCGTTAAATCCTCCGCAACGCGCCGCCGTCAAATACCTGGACGGCCCTTGCCTGGTGCTGGCTGGCGCCGGCAGCGGCAAGACGCGCGTGATCACCCAGAAGATCGCCTACCTGGTGCTGGAATGCGGGATCAAGGCCGCCAACATCGCCGCCATCACCTTCACCAACAAGGCCGCGCGCGAGATGCACGAGCGGGTGGTCAAGCTGCTGCCCGGCAAAACCTCGCGCGGGCTGATCGTCAGCACCTTCCACTCGCTGGGCCTGCAGATCATGCGGCAAGAGGCGCAGAAGCTCGGCTACAAGCCCAACTTCTCGATCCTGGATGCGGCGGACGCGGCCAAGATCGTCTCCGACATCCTGGCCACCACCGACAAACAGATGATCCGCAACACGCTGTCGATCATCTCGCTGTGGAAGAACGGTCTGCTCAGCCCCGACCAGGCCACCGTGGCCGCCACCGACGAGGCGGAGGCCCTCGCCGCCCGCGTCTACCGTGCCTACCAGGACACGCTGTTCGCCTACCAGGCCACCGACTTCGACGACCTGATCCGCCTGCCGGTGCAACTGTTCCAGCAGCACCCGGAGGTGCTGGAGAAGTGGCAGAACAAGCTGCGCTACCTGCTGGTCGACGAATACCAGGACACCAACGCCTGCCAGTACCAGCTGCTCAAGCTGATCACCGGTAACCGCGGCCAGTTCACCGCAGTGGGCGACGACGACCAGGCCATCTACGCCTGGCGCGGCGCCGACATCGAGAACCTGAAGAACCTGCAGCGCGACTTCCCCAAGCTGCATGTGATCAAGCTGGAGCAGAACTACCGTTCCACCGTCACCATCCTGCGTGCCGCCAACACGCTGATCGCCAACAACCCCAAGCTGTTCGAAAAGACCCTCTGGTCCGAGCACGGCCTGGGCGACCCGATCCAGATCGTCGCCACCAAGGACGACGAGCACGAGGCGGAAACCGTCGCCACCCGGCTGCTGGCCCACAAGTTCGAGCACCACACCCGCTGGATGGATTACGCCGTGCTCTACCGCGGCAACTTCCAGAGCCGCATCATCGAGCAGGTGTTCCGCCAGCACAAAATTCCCTACCAGATGAGCGGCGGCCAGAGCTTCTTCGACAAGGCCGAGATCAAGGACCTGCTCGCCTACCTGCGCCTGCTGGCCAATCAGGACGACGACCCGGCCTTCATCCGCGCCATCACCACCCCCAAACGCGGAGTCGGCAACCAGACGCTGGAAGCGCTGGGCGCCTACGCGGCCGAACGCCACATCTCGCTGTTCGCCGCCGTGTTCGAAACCGGGCTGGAGATGAAGCTGCAAGCCCGCCAGCACGAACCGCTGAAACAATTCGCCGACTTCATCAACCGCATGGCCTTCCGAGCCGAGCGCGAACCCGCGCCGCAGGTGCTGCAGGACATCCTCACCGCCATCGACTACGAGACCTGGCTATTCGATTCGGAAGACACCAAGATCGCCGAAGCCAAGTGGAAGAACGTGCTGGACTTCTGCAACTGGATCACCCGCAAGTCCGATAACGACGAGGATGACGGCCCCGCACCCAACCTGATCCAGCTCGCCCAGAAGATCGCGCTGATCACCATGCTGGAAAGCCGCGAGGACGGCGAGGTAGACGCCGTGCGCCTCACGACCCTGCACGCCAGCAAGGGGCTGGAATACCCCTATGTGTTCCTGATTGGCGTCGAGGAAGACATCCTGCCGCACCGCGAAAGCCTGGAAGGCAGCAAGATCGAGGAAGAACGCCGGCTGATGTACGTCGGCATCACCCGCGCCCAGAAACACCTGACCATGACCTACGCCGCCAAGCGCAAGCGCGCCGGCGAATGGCAGGTGACCCAGGTATCGCGCTTCGTCGAGGAAATGGGCCGCGAGGGGGTGGCCTTCATCGGCCGCGTCCGCGACGCCAGCGAGAAGCAGGAAGCCAAGGCACGCGGCAGCAACCACCTGGCCAACATGCTGGCCAAGCTGAAAGCGCCGAAGGAAGGCGAACCAGGCACCGGCCCCTCGTAAGTTGGGCAGAGGATATTGCTGTAGGTTGGGTTGAGCGCAGCGAAGCCCAACAGCGATGTCTCCATGGCGCTCTGTTGGGCTGCAGTCCTGAGCCGGCCGAAGAGACTTACCCAACCGCCATCCCCGCAAGAACGGCCTGATCCGCTGACAGATCCCCGCCTCCCCGTCGACCAAGCTCCAATGCAGCCAGACGCAATTCGTTCTACGCTGACAACAACGACAAGGGACGCCCATGGATCACACCGAATCTCTCCTCAAAAGCCTGTTCGTCATGGCCACGCTGGTCGAAGCCCGCGACCCGTACACCGGCGGGCACTTGTGGCGCGTCTCCCAGTTCAGCCGCCTGCTCGCCGACGCGACCGGCCTGCCGGAACAGGATGGCATCCGCATCATGCTGGGCGGCTTCCTGCACGACTTGGGCAAGGTCGGCGTGCCGGACGCCATCCTCAACAAGCGCGACCGCCTCACCGATGAGGAATACGAGGTCATCAAGACCCATCCGGAAGTCGGCTTCCGCATCCTCACTGACCATCCACTGGCCAACCTGGTCGAGCATGCGGTGCTGATGCATCACGAACGGCCGGACGGCCGTGGCTATCCGCAAGGACTGTCAGGAGATGCAGTTCCGGTCAGCGCCCGCATCGTCGGCATCTGCGACGCCTTCGATGCCATGACCAGCACCCGCCCCTACCGGACCGGCATGCCAACCTCGGTGGCCTTGGGCTTGATCGAAGAGCAGCTCGGCAGCCAGTTCGACCGCGAAATCGGCCAGACCTTCCTGCAACTGGGGCGACAAGGCCAGCTCGACCATATCGTCGGCCACAGCGAAGCCGGCATCCCCATCATGTGCTGCCCGGGTTGCAACGCCCCGATGGTGCGCACCCGCCGCCACCGCCGCCACGACCCGCTGTACTGCCGCAACTGCGGCGGCGAATCGGCACTCGACCTGGACGACGGCGGGGCGCAGCTCAAACCCACCGGACAACGCGGTGGCCCGGCGCAACTCGTGCCCGACGTCGACCACGACCTGCTGGACCAATTGATCGGGCTCGCCACCGACTACCTGAGAAGCCCGACACGCGATCGCGGTTGGCTGTCCCGCTTGTTGCCGTCCTGA
>CBIHQA010000391.1:0-4352 GCA_966211475.1 uncultured Neisseriales bacterium | reverse complement strand
AGCAGACGACTTGTCCTGGCCACCGCGCGATGGGTCGAACCCGATAGCCGTCATCAGGCCCTTGGTCGGCTTGTCGGTCCACCGCGCTTGCGCCGCCTTCACCCAGTCCGTGGGGATCAGCTGCCACACTGGGTCGGTGGAGCCCGCATTGAAGTCGCCGCGCAGCATCTGGGAGCGCAGCGGCTCCGGCAGCGCCTGCAGGGTGGCCTTGTAGCCGGTCGTGGTCAGGTAGAAGTTGTCATCGACGCGCGAGGGGATGAACGTGCGGCTCTTCGGCGTCATCAGCTCGCCGTCCACCATCACGGGCGTGGCGTCGGGCACCTCCTGATCCTCGCCGCGCTCGTTGGTCACGTACCAGCGCAGCTCGCCGGGCTTGGCCGGGTTCGGATGCTGCGGGTCCAGCCAGGCAGCCCAGTACCGCTTCACCCACTCGCCCTCGGCGGTGGTCGGGGGATTGCCTGCCGCCACCACGCGCTGGCGCACGGCCGGGTTGTCGGTCCGCATCCAGGCGATGAGGGTGCGGAACTGCAGCTCGGTGAAGTGGGTGATCTCGTCGAAGCCCTTGAAGTCGTGCGGCCGGCCCTGGTACTTCATCCAGTCGTCGGGCTTCTGCACGCTACCCAGCTCCAGCACCTTGCCACCCGGCAGGCGCCAGAGATGGTCCTGGCCGTTGTAGCCCGCGCGCGAGCCGAGGATCTTGGCCATGTCCTCTTCCAGGCCGATCAGTTGGACAGCTTCCCGGCGGAAGATGATGCTGCGCTCCTGCTCGGAGAGCGTCAGGCCCAGCAGCAGCGCGCTCTTGCCACCGCCAGCGCTGCCCCCGTAGAAGACGATGTCCGCCTCCGAGTAGTAGGCGGCCGACTGCGGCCCGGCCTGCGGCACCCAGATGGCGGGGCTCGCCAGCATCAGGAGGGAGTCCACCGCCTTGCGCATCTCGGGCGTCATGCCCTTGAACGTGGCGAGGATCTGCTCGGGCGTGGGGGCGGCCAGCTTCATTCGGTGGCACCTCCGCCGGTCAGCTGCGCGAACATGGCCAGCAGCTCCGGGCTTCCCTGCAGCACTGCAGACAGGCGCACAGCCCGCTCGGTGTCGGTCATCGTGCGCAAAGCCAGCGGGTCGTTCTTCTGGCCGTTGTCCTTCTCGAAGATGCCCAGATGCCGGGCCAGGCGGTCCAGCGCCGCACCCTTGTCTTGGGTGAGCACCTGAAAGCCTTCCTTGGTCCGCCGCACGCCAGCATACAGCGCCGCCGCGGCCGGGCTCAGGTAGCGGGTGTCCTTGATCACGTCGCGCGACAGGCCGTCCCCGCAGCACTCGATGCACTCTGGGTTGGGCGGGCGATGCGGGTTGAAGCCGACACCGCCCTCCTCGTCGAACTCCTCACCGTCCTTGGCCTTCCTGCGCCACCGCTCGAAGTCGGCGTCGCGCTGCACCTGGGTGCGCTGGCGCTTGAAGTCGATGCCCCAGCAGTACCGGCAGCAGCCGACCTTGGTCTCGACCAGCTCGCGGGGGTCGGCAAAGGCAATCAGGGCGATCTCGCGCACCACGCGGGCGGCCGTGACCTGGGCGCGCTCCTGGATGGCGGCCTGGCCAGCGGCGACGGCCGAAGCGATGTGAGGTCTCCTGAGGAGGTCGTATGCCTGCTCTGCCGCCGTCTTGGCGCTGTACCCAGCCCGGATGGCAGCCTGGGTGCCGTTCAGGTCGACCAAATACTCATCAACGAAGCGCTGCTGCCGGGCGTCCAGCCCTTCGGCAACCACAGGCGCCGGTGCTGCTGTAGGCGGGCGAGCGGCCCGTGCCCTGCTCTTGGGCTCAGCCGGCTCCTTCTCCGGCTTGGCCGGGCGCTCCCAGCCCTGGGCGGTGGCGCGCTTGGCCACCATGGTGTGGGAGATGCCGAACTGCTTGCCGATGGCGCGGGTGGACTGGTGGGTGGTGCAGTAGGCCTTTTTCACCCCCGCCCAGTTGATGGTGGACGCGGGCGCGGCCTTCCCGCCTGCCGAGGTGCTGGGTGCTGCTTTGGGTGTCTTGCGGTTGCCGGTTGCCATTTACACGCATGGTCTGACTCATGCGTGTAATCTGGAAACTCTACTGGGGGCTACCTTGGCAGGAGCGATGCAAGTATCGCGGGAAGGTCGCGCACTTTGGCTACTACTCGGGTTCCGTGTCGTTCAACCTGTGCTTTGATGTGCTGAGCCATGTAGGAGTCGGCGCGGAAGACGTCCACATAAGGTGCGTACATCGCGTGCATGGCATCTGGAAACTGGCTATCAGAGGGGAGTTGGCGTCGAGTGCCGCCTATGTTGTCCCATACGGAGGACAGCATAGAACGCACCATCGCATCGATTCCTGGGCAGTACCTTGCAAGATCTGCAGCGTTGTGATGCGCCCCAAGCTCCACGCCTGATTCGTGTGCCATGCCTCTTACGGCCCGATCGACCTGCCCACTGACCCAGTCTTCCCATAACACCTTGCCTCTGAACGGAAGAGAGTCCAGCATGCTCTGGCCGACAAGACCGCCGTCGCCCGCCGTCTCCAGTTCTTCAACAAACGCTACCAGGGACCGCATTGCATTGCCTAGGGTACGTCCCGGTCCTCTGACCATGTCTCCAAGCGGCTTCGCAAGTTCAGGATTTTCGACGAACCAACGCATCAATTGAGACGGATCTCGGAGAGATGCGCGCATAGCCGCTGCAGCCTCATCTTTACTCGATTCGCCCAACGCGTAGCGCCTGAACACATCCGCTTGAGATGGGTCCATCGGCCACTTAGCAACAATGGCTTGCACGTAGACATCGCCGGCTGCTGAGTAAATTTGCTTGCGCACCTCTGGCCTTAGCGTTCCCTTTTTGAAGAGCTTTCGTTCTGCTTCGCGGCGCTGAGGCCTTGTCATTGCTTTAGTAGCAGGGTCGGCATTGAATTGCTCGCGCATTAAATCGGCCAGCGGTGTAGGGTCGTCAAATTCCACGCGGGGGAACCAGTCCTGCGTTGGGCCCACTTTTTCCTTCGGCAATACGCTGCGCTGAGCAAGCGCACTTACCTCCTGCTCAACGAGTTCAGTTGGACATATCAATGCGTTTCTTTGGCACAGCTGCGAAAGAAAATCACCGCGGCGTATCGCGTATTGAACGGCGTGTGGCCCTGTCGGGACCGCCTCACACACCGCAAGTGCAGAGAATACAAAGCGGACATCGCCGGCTGCTGCCATGTTCAGCAGTGCATTCTTAATGTTCGCCAGTTCTGGCTTCAGCAACGGTTCCGAAAGCGCGGAATAGTCCTGGCTATCCAAATAGATTGCGAGCATGGCGCCCCCCCTTGAGACGATGCTACTACTGGCCAATCTACCCGCCAAGCGCCTCACGCAGTTCGTTTACGTTGCGGCGCACTTCCCGCAGCTGGTCGTTCAATTCCGAGGTGCGGATGAGTGCCCTATTGCTGCCCTCGATGTCGTCGTACTGTCGGGCGAAGCCGGCGAGCATCATGGCGTGCTTGCGGAGCTCGGGCGGAGTGAGCTCGATGCAGAAGTCGCCGATCTCCCACTTCATGAGGCCGTCGGGAAGCGCGGTGAGGCTTTGGGCACGTTCCGGTGGATAGACGGGCACCACTTCGATCAGGCCGCCCCCGGCTTTGATCACCTTGCCGGTGCTCTCCAGGCGCTTGATCGATTCGTCGATCTGCTCGTAGCTCAGGCCCGTAGCCTCCCGCAAATTCCTGCGGGTGATCAGTCGCCCATCGTTTTCCAACTGCAGGACGGTCTCCCACACGATGGAGCCGATGGGCCGCTTCGGCGGTGGCGCGGCGACGGTGGCGGTGGTTTCAGGGGTGTCGATCATCATCATGCTCCCGGTACAATTTGAGTGCTGAGGTCGAATTGACCGGGAAGGCCCACTTCGGTGGGCTTTTCCTTTTCAGGGCTGCGGTGCTCGGTTGATGTTCCTGGCGCTGGGCCAGTTGCAGGCCAGGACCTTCGTGCCCTCACGCAGGCGGTCGAAACTGCGGTCGCCCAGGGCCACCCTCATTTCCTGCGTCGGAAGGTTCGAGATCACCACGGTGGGGCGGCAGAGCTTGTATCGGAGGTCGATCACGTCGAACAACTGCACCTGCTCGGCCTCGGTGTTGAAGCTGTTCCCCACCTCATCCAGCACCAACAGGGACACGTGGCCCAGGTGCTCCACGATCTCCTCCGTGGTCTGCGGCTCCCAGTCCCAGGTACTGCCGCCGGGCTTTCTGCCCCAGCTCGCGCGCAGCATGGTGATGATTTCCCGGGCGCTGAGAACGCAGGCCCACATGCGGCGCTCGCGGATCACGTGCTGAACCATGGCGCTGCCGAGGTGCGTCTTGCCCGTGCCAGGTTGCCC
>CBIHQA010000390.1:0-4372 GCA_966211475.1 uncultured Neisseriales bacterium | reverse complement strand
CGTCCCCGCCTCGCGGCGGGGAGACCTCGCTGCGCTCGACAGAGCGTTGTGGAGAGATCGGTGGGATGCAGAAGGACTGGCGTCCAGCAAAGCCGGGCTGATTCCGGCTGCAGCTGTGTGCCGGGCAGCCTTCTGTGATTTCTCGCCATTCCCTCCGCCCCTTCCTCGCGGAAGGGGGACCTCGCTGCGCTCGATGGCGCTTCGTGGTTCCGGGGTGACGCTGCTGTTTTTGCTTTTGCTTTCAGTTCACGGAAGCGACCTCACCCCGCCCTTGTGGCGGGGTTTTTTATTGTCTTCTTGTCTGCCGGTTTGAGGGGCGGCAAGCTATTGATCTACGGATGTCGAGATAGGGTTGTGGGATGGCGCAGGTTGAGGCGGTGATTTTCGATTTCGGTGGGGTGTTGTTCGATTGGGATCCGCGTTATCTGTACGAGAAGCTGATTCCGGATGCCGAGGAGCGGGCCTGGTTTCTGTCGCACGTCTGCACGCCGGACTGGAATTATCAGCAGGATGCCGGCCGCAGCATCGTCGAGGGTGTTGCCGAGAAGGTGGAGGCGTATCCGGAGCATGAGGCGCTGATCCGTGCCTTCTACGAGCGGTGGCCGGAGACCCTGAAGGGCGCGCTCGATGATGGCGTGGCGCTGCTGGAGCAACTGCATGCGGCAGACGTGCCGCTGTACGGGCTGACGAACTGGTCGGCGGAAACCTTTCCGTATGCCGAGGCGCACTACCCGTTCCTCGGCCGCTTCCGGCACATCGCCGTGTCCGGGCGGCTGAAGATGGCGAAGCCGAATCCGCGAATCTACCAGCACCTGTTGGCGACCATCGGGCTGCCGGCTGAGCGTTGTGCGTTCCTGGACGACAACTTGCCCAATATCGAGGGCGCGCGTGCGCTGGGCTTGCAGGCGGTCCATCACCAGGATGCGGCAGGCAGCGCCGAGGCACTGCGTGCGTTGGGGCTGGTGTTTTGAACCTTCGTCTCCCCAGCTGCGGGGGCCATCACGTCGTTGTAGATCAACGGGCCTGGTACAAGCGATAGGCCTCCTGATAGACCGCGAGGTCGCCGGGGGAGAAGCAGACGAACCAGATGTCCGCGCGACCGCCTTGATTCCGCCAGTCCAGGGCGGTACGCAGGGCGATCTGGCAGGCCGCTTCGATCGGATAGCCGTAGATGCCGGTGCTGATGGACGGGAAGGCTACCGAACCGATGTCGTGGGCATCGACCAGGCGGAACACGTTGCGGTAGCAGCTTTCCAGCAGGGCGGGTTCGCCCGCGTCGCCGCCCCGCCACACCGGGCCGACGGTGTGGATCACGTATCGAGCAGGTAGACGGAACCCTGGGGTGAGCTTGGCCTCGCCGGTTTTACAGCCGCCAAGCAGGCGGCAGGCAGCGACCAGATCCGGCCCCGCCGCCCGGTGGATGGCGCCGTCCACGCCGCCGCCGCCCAGCAGGCTGCTGTTGGCGGCATTGACGATGGCGTCGACGTCGAGCCGGGTGATGTCGTGCTGGATCAGGCGGATGCCGTTCATCTTGCTTGTCCTGCGGGGTGGGGACCGGGTGCCGATACTCAGACTATAAACCCACGGGAAAGTCCCGTTTCGTGTACCGGCCGAAGTCCGAGCCCTGAGCGGCTTGCTGGTGCTGGTTTCCGGACGCTGTACGTGCTGCTGGAGTAGCGAGCGCACTCGGGCGCATCCGTGCCGTCTATGGCCTGAAGTGATCCACGAGCCAACCGGCCGGCACCGTGCCTTGATCCATGGGGAAGCGGGGACTACACTGCGAGTCCGGCTGGATGAGAGGGTATGGTCATGAAGTTGCTGAGTTTACTGCTGATGGGGCTGCCCCTGATGGCGGCGGCGGACATTTACAAGGTGATCGACGCCAGCGGCAACGTGACGTACACCAACTTCCCGGTCAAGAACGGTCAACGGGTGATGATCGACGATTCGCCCGGTGGTGGCGTGATCCCGGCCAAGCCGCGGGCGAGCAGTGCGGTCGGCACCGCCTCGCCGGCCAGCTTCCCCCGGGTGGATTCCGACACGCAGAAGAAGCGTGACGTGACCCGCAAGCAGGTACTGGAGGACGAGATGGCGGAAGAAGTCCGCTTGCTCGGCGACGCCCGCAAGGCGTTGAACGACGGCGCCGCGGCGCGCCTGCCCGGCGACAAGCTGGCGCAACTGCAGGACAGCGTGACCCTGCACGAAAAGAACATTGATGCCCTCAAGAAGGAGTTGGCGGGTATCAAGGAGTTCTGACGACAGGCGCAAGCCTGCCAACGAAGGCCGCCCTTGGGGGCGGCCTTTTTGTTTCCGATGCCCTGCGGACGTGCGGATCATTCTTTGTGCACTATGTTGGTGCATACTCTGTTCCGTATTCGCACGGAAACAGTGCGGATTGGCTGTCGCCCGCGCTTTCTGCGCATGGCGTGCTTCTTGCTAAAAGGATGGCATGCTGCGTACCCCCCTTTCGACCCTGGCCGCCCCTGACGCTGTTGCTTCCGATCCGGCATTCGCCGGGCTGGACTGGCTAGAGCATCCGGTGTTCGCCCTGAGCCCGGATGACCGGGTGTGCTTCGCCAACGCCGCAGCCGAACAGATGCTGGCCCTCAGCCGCCGCAGCCTGTGCTCGCGCCCGCTGCCGGCGTGGTTCGGCGAAGGCCAGGACGCCCTGCGCCACACGCTGCAGATGGCCCGCCAGCATGGCGCCACCTACCGCGAGTACGACCTGCAGCTCACCGTGCTGCCCAACCAGATGCCCTTGCATGTGACGGCGCAGGCCATCCCGCTGGATGGTCGCTCCGCCGGCACCAAGGCCGACGTGCTGCTGGAGTTGCAGCCGCTCGATCCGCAGTTGCGGGTGGCGCACGAGGAGCAGATGGCCCGCCAGCAGGAGGCCAACCGCGAGCTGATGCGCAACCTCGCCCACGAGATCAAGAACCCGCTGGGTGGCATCCGTGGCGCGGCCCAGTTGCTCGAGCACGAACTCTCTGACCCGTCGCTGCGCGAATACACCGAGGTGATCCGTGGCGAGGCAGATCGCCTGCAAGCCTTGCTGGACCGCCTGCTGATGCCCAACCCGCGGCCGCAGCTGGCACCGCTCAATATCCACGAAGTGCTGGAGCGGGTGCGCCAGCTGGTCAGCGCTGAGACGCAGCGTCGGGTGCGCTTCCGCTGCGACTACGACACCAGCCTGCCGGAGATCGTGGCCGACCGTGGCCAGCTGATCCAGGTGGTGCTGAATATCGTGAAGAACGCGGTGCAGGCGCTGGGCGGCGAAGGCGAGATCGAGCTGCGCACCCGGGTGGCCCGCCAGGTGACCTTGTCCCGCAAGCGCTATCCGCTGGCGCTGAAGGTGGACATCGTCGACCACGGGCCCGGCATCCCCACCCACCTGCAGCCGCACATCTTCTATCCGCTGGTGACCGGCCGCCCCGATGGCACTGGCCTCGGCCTGTCGCTGGCGCTGTCGATCGTGCAGCAGCATCACGGCGCGCTGGATTTCACCAGCCGACCGGGATGCACCGAGTTCAGCATTCAGTTGCCGGTGCTGCCGGCTGGCAACAACGGCCAGTAGCGAACAGAACCTAGATAGATTTCAGACCGCATCGCGTCGGATCGGCCCGTGCAGCTTGCTGCGCCGGTTGGTGGCGCCAACGAAACAAAGGTATTCCATGTCAGTCTGGATCATCGACGACGACCGCTCCATCCGCTGGGTGTTCGAAAAAGCCCTGGCTCGGGTGCATATCCCCTCCGAGAGCTTCGACAATATCGCCGACGCCCGTAACCGGCTGGCCCGTACCACGCCGCAGGTGGTGGTCAGCGACATCCGCATGCCGGGCGAAAGCGGGCTGGATTTCCTGCGTGATCTGCGCGAGCGCTTCCCGTCGATTCCGGTGATCATCATGACCGCCTACTCCGATCTGGAGAGCGCGGTGGCGGCCTTCCAGCACGGGGCGTTCGAATACCTGCCCAAGCCCTTCGACGTCGACCAGGCGGTTGCACTGATCGAACGGGCGCTGGCGGTGAACCCGGAAGGCGGCGAGCCGGCGGAAGGCATGGAGCCGATGCCGCAGACCGAGATCCTCGGCCAGGCACCGGCGATGCAGGAGGTATTCCGGGCCATCGGCCGGCTGGCGCATTCCGGCGCAACGGTACTGATCACCGGCGAATCCGGCTCCGGCAAGGAGCTGGTCGCCCGGGCGTTGCACCGACACAGCCCGCGCGCCGGCAAGCCCTTTGTCGCGATCAACACGGCGGCGATCCCGCGCGATCTGCTGGAATCCGAGCTGTTCGGCCACGAGCGCGGTGCCTTCACCGGTGCGCAGACCCTACGTCAGGGCCGTTTCGAGCAGGCTGAAGGCGGCACGCTGTT
>CBIHQA010000389.1:0-4373 GCA_966211475.1 uncultured Neisseriales bacterium | reverse complement strand
CGCCGATCTGCGCGCCCTCGTCGACGATCGCGGTGGGATGAATCGTGTGCGCTCCCACGATCAGAGATCCAGCGGCAAAGACACGCGACGACCATCGCGCGCGGACAAGTAGGCGGCGATCAGCAGCTCCAGCGACTTGAGGCCTTCGCGCCCGTCGGTTTCCGGCTCCGCCTCGCCACGCATCACCTTGATCACGTTGTCGTAGTAGAGCGGGTGTCCGAAGCCGTAGACGCTGGTCGTCTCGTAGCTGGCCGCCTTCACCTTTTCGTCGTCCGGATGCGGCTCGGCGAACTCCCAATGCTGGATCTCGTTGACCGCCACGCCGCCGACGCGCACCGTGCCCTTTTCACCCAGGATGGTGATCGACCCTTCCAGATTCTTCGGGTAGGTCAGCATGGTTACGTTCATGCTGCCCAGCGCACCGCTGCGCCATTTGACGCTAATGACGCCAGTGTCTTCGACCTCAATGTCTCGTTCCAGCGTGGCTGTGTAGGACTGCACGCTCTCCACCGGGCCGATCAGCCAATCCAGCAGATCGACATAGTGGCTGGCCTGGTTCATGAAGGCCCCGCCGTCGAACTCCCAGGTTCCGCGCCAGGCGGCGGAGTCGTAATACTCCTGCGGCCGGGTCCAGAAGACGTTGAGGTTGACCATGTAAATGCGGCCGAAGCGCTTCTGCTCGACCGCCTGCTTGAGGAGTTGCAAGGTCGCGTTGCGGCGGTTCTGTTTGACCACGAACAGGCGCACGCCAGCCTTGTCGCAAGCCTCGACCATCTGCACGCCGTCTTGCCAACGGGTAGCCATTGGCTTCTCGGTCATCACATGCCGGCCGCTCTGCGCGATTTCGATCGCTTGGCGCGGGTGCAGGCCGCTTGGCGTGGTCAGGATCACGACATCGGCCGTCGTGTTCTGCAGCAGGCCGGTCAAAGTGACATGCCCCTTGGCGCCAGTCTTCTCAACTGCAGCAGCCAACGCGGCAGGATCGATGTCACACACATCGACCAACTCGGCACGCTCGCCGTGTTTTTGCAGAGCGGCGAAGTGGTTCTGTGCGATACGGCCACAGCCGACCAACGCGAATCGGATCTTGCGGTCCTGGATGGGGGTATGGTGAACCAGCATCGGTCCCTCCTCAGGCTCGTACGATATGGGCGGCCGGCTCGCGGAACTTGCCACGAGCATCGACGATCAGCTTTGCATTCGACAGGATCAGTTCGTAGTCAAACTTGTCATGATCCGTGGCCAGCAGCACGCAATCGTAGCCAGCCAGGCTTTCGGCGGTGAGCGGCACGCTCGACAGGTCGAAACGATGCTCCCGCATCTTGGGGAAAACCGGAACATGCGGATCGGCATAGCTGATGATCGCCCCCAGGTCACGCAGTCGTTCCATCAGGAACACCGACGGCGACTCACGCATGTCGTCCACGTTCTTCTTGTAGGCGATGCCCAGCACCAGGATCTTGCTACCCTTGATCGCTTTCTCTCGATCGTTCAGCGCGGCCGCCACCTTGCTGACCACCCAATCGGGCATGCCGGAATTGATTTCTCCCGCCAGCTCGATGAAACGGGTATGCATGCCATATTCCCGGGCCTTCCAGGTCAGATAGAAGGGGTCGATGGGAATGCAATGCCCGCCGATGCCCGGCCCCGGAAAATAAGGCACGAAGCCGAACGGCTTGGTCGCGGCAGCCCGGATGACCTCGAAGATGTCGATGTTCATCTTGTCGGCAACGATCTTCATCTCGTTGACCAGACCAATATTCACCGAGCGGTGGATGTTCTCCAGCAGCTTGGTCATCTCGGCGGCACGGGTGCTCGACACGGGCACCACGGTATCGATCACTGCCGCATAAAGTGCCTGGCCGACCTCGAGGCACGCCTTCGTCACGCCCCCCACGACCTTGGGGATTGTGCGGGTAGTGAAATCCGGATTGCCCGGGTCTTCGCGTTCGGGCGAAAACACCAGGAAAGCGTCCTCGCCAACCTTGAACCCGCGGGACTCAATGCGCGGCAGCAACTCCTCGTCCGTGGTACCGGGGTAAGTTGTGCTCTCCAGCGAGACCAGCTGTCCCGGCCGCAAATGGGGGACCAGCGCATCAATGGTATTGAGCACGAAGGACAGGTCGGGCTCACGATACTTGTTGAGCGGAGTAGGCACACACAGGATCAGAGCGTCCGCTTCATGAGCGCGGGCAAAGTCGGCGGTCGCTTCAAAACCGTTCTTGCGTGCACCGGCGACTGCATCGGAGGAAATGTGCTCGATGTAGGACTTTCCCGCATTCAATGCTTCGACCTTGCCTTGGTCGATGTCGAAGCCAAGCACGCGGAAACCTACCTCGGAAAAACGCAGCATCAACGGCAAACCGACATAGCCGAGGCCGACAATACCGATCACCGCCTTGCGTTGGGCAATCTGATCAAGCAACACATTCTTCATGAAAACACTCTCGTCCCTATGCGGACATGTCTAATTAGAAAAAGTAAACCGTCATCCAACGCTGACGAAGCCATTTGGATGACCTTGCTGCCAACGCCACGTATCGCGGCACATGGCATCAAGACCACGTTCGGCTTGCCAGTTGAGCTCGCTAGCGGCGTGCGCAGGGTTGGCATAATAAGCAGCGATGTCTCCGGACCGACGCGGCGTGATCCGGTAAGCAATCGGGCGACCGCTTTCTTGCTCGAAGGTACGGACCAGATCCAGCACCGAGCAACCCTTGCCGGTACCCAGGTTGGCCGTAATCAAGCCGCCGGTACTGCCAAGCCGCTCCAGCGCGCGCAAATGCCCGAGCGCCAGATCGACGACATGGATGTAGTCGCGCACGCCCGTGCCATCTGGCGTCGGGTAATCGTTGCCGAACACCGACAAATACTCCCGGCGCCCAACGGCAACCTGCGCAACGAACGGCATCAGATTGTTGGGAACGCCACGGGGGTCCTCCCCGATCAGCCCACTTTCGTGCGCACCGACCGGATTGAAGTAGCGCAGGATTCCCAGCCGCCAGGATGCGTCCGAACGGTACAAATCCCGCAGGACATCCTCCACCATCAGCTTGCTACGGCCGTAGGGGCTTTCGGGAGCAAGAGGATGATCTTCCGTGTAGGGAAGAAACTGCGGCTCCCCATACACCGTCGCACTGGAACTGAACACCAGTGTCTTCACACCGGCCTCGCCCATCGCCTGCAGCAGCACCAGCGTACCGTAAACGTTGTTCTCATAATACCGGAGAGGCTGCTCCACCGACTCGCCCACGGCTTTCAGGCCTGCGAAGTGGACCACAGCGTCGATCCTGTGATCGCGCAATGCGGCCGCCAGGAAATCGCGGTCGCGGACATCTCCTTCCAGCGCGGTCAACGACCGGCCGGTGATCCGCTCCACCTGCTGCAACGCGACAGGCGTGCTGTTGCAGTAGTTGTCGACGGACCCGACGTCGTGTCCGGCCGACAGCAGTTCGACGCAAGTATGGGAGCCGATGTAGCCAGCACCACCGGTGACGAGAATACGCATTTCAGGCCTTTGTCAGTCGAGCCAGTGCCGTATCCTGTGGGAGCAGGGCCAGCACCTGGTCGATGCTGGGCGTCTGAGGGGTGCCGGCGACCAGCACCCGGACCGGCATGGCGAGTTGCGGGAATTTAAGGCCGAACTCCGCCACGACTGCCTTCAGCGCCCCACCGATCGCCTCCGGCGTCCACGCCGTTTCGACGAGCACAGCCGCCAGTTTGTCCAGCGCCGGGCGCACCAGTTCCGTAACGTGCTGCACGCGGTGCTCGTCGGTGATGATCGGGGCGTCGTAAAAGAAGCGAACCATCGCCGCGAGCTGCACCAGCGTATCGGCGCGGTCGCGATAGAGGGCGACGACATCCCGCAGTGCCGGTCCTTGCGACAGGTCCGCGCCTTCCTGTTGCAGGAAGGGCGCCACCAGCGCGGCCAGGCGATGGAGATCCGCTTGCTTTATCCAGTGGGCGTTCACCCACTTCAGCTTGTTGAGGTCGAAGCGCGACGGCGACGGGCTGACGTTGCGGGTGTCAAACCACTCGACGAACTGCTCGCGGGCGAATAACTCGTCGTCGCCGTGCCCCCAGCCCAGGCGGGCCAGATAGTTCAGCAAGGCTTCCGGCAGGATGCCCATGTCCTTGTACTGCATCACCGACACGGCGTCGAAGCGCTTGCTCATCTTCTGGCCGTCTTCGCGCAGGATCATCGGCACATGGCCGTACAGCGGCAGCGGCGCGCCGAGCGCCAGCAGGATATTGATCTGGCGCGGCGTGTTGTTCACATGGTCGTCGCCGCGGATCACGTGGGTGATGCCCATGTCCCAGTCGTCAATCACCACGCAGAAGTTGTAGGTCGGCGTGCCGTCCGGCCGGGCGAT
>CBIHQA010000388.1:0-4400 GCA_966211475.1 uncultured Neisseriales bacterium | reverse complement strand
ACCCCGGACGAAGTCGATACCGACCGGCTGCTGACCCTGACCGAAGCGGTGCTGCGCGGCGGTGCCACCACCCTGCAGTACCGTCACAAGACCGCCACCCGCGAACTGGCGCTGGAGCAAGCCCGAGAATTGCGCGCATTGACGCGCCGCCATGGCGCCTGGCTGGTGATCAACGATCACGTCGATCTAGCCCGCTCGGTCGAGGCGGACGGCATCCACGTCGGCCATACCGACCGCTCGATTGCCGCGCTGCGGGAGGAATTGGGGGATTCGATGTGCCTCGGTGCCAGTTGCTACGGCAGCCTGGAGCGCGTCGCGGAAATGGCCGAGGCGGGAGCCGACTACGTGGCGCTGGGCGGCTTCTACGCCTCCCGGGTCAAGAAGTACCCGGTCACGACGCCCTTGTCCGCCATTGGCGACGCCCGTCGGCATGGTCTGCCAGTGGTGGTGATCGGCGGCATCACCGCCGACAACGCCGCCCCGCTGGTCGAGGCCGGGGCGGACGCGATCGCAGTGATCAGCGGCCTCTACGCGACTCCGGACCCGGAGGCCGCCGCCCGCCGCTTGTGCGGCCTCTTCACCGTTTGAAATATAACTGTAGGTTGGGTTGAGCGCAGCGAAGCCCAACGTTTACCGTGGCAGCCTCGCAAGCTGGGCTTCTGCCCTGATCCCGCCAGAGAGCTCGGCCCACCCACGATTGCCGTTTATAACGCCTACCGCCTGCTGATGCGGCTTACGGAGTCGTCGCCGCCGGTTCCAGCCGCAGTACACTTTCCCCATGCCGCTCCACATCCGCCTCATCCAGCCACATCGGCCGGTAGCGGTGGGCCAGGTAGAGGGCCGCCTGGTCGTGGTGATGGCGGTCCAGCAGCACGCCGCTCTGCCCCACCGGGTTGATGCCGATGGCGCCGGCCGGGTCGGACAGGTCCACGATCCGTCGCGTCGACGGCCCGCTACGTACCGGGAAGCCATCTGCCTCGAAGCGGAAGTACTGGTTGTCCAGCGAGTCCCGCCCGCCGCCCACGGGGAACGGTCCGACGTCGAAGATCGGCGACAGCTGTTTCACCGTACCCAGCGCGTGGCCATGGGTCAGCGTGTGTAGCCGGCCCCAGTGCCATTGCAGCGGATCGTTGCCGAGCTGCCGCGACAGGCTTGCCACCGCTTGCTGGAAGGCCAGCAGCACGCGCTGCGGACGAGTCTCCTGCTGCGGCGTGGTCACGTCGTTCCACCAGCGCGACTGCGCGTCGCGGGTAATCGCCGGCAGGGACTTGTCGAGCAGGAACAGCTTCTTCAGCAGCGTCAGCTCGTCGGACGACAGTTCGTCCGCAAAGATCGCATCGATCAGCGTCAGTCGCCACCGCTCGCACAGCGTCGGAGCCTGGCGGTCCGCGCCGTAGTCACCCTTCCAGCCTTCCAGCAGGGTCAGCGCCTTGCGCTCTTCCTCATTCAGTTGCGCCGGGTCCAGTAGGGCGCGCCATTCCTGGCACAGTGTCGCAGTGGCGGGGTTGTGCTGGTCGGCCTGGATCCGCTGCATGTCGGCCACTGTCCAGGCGGCAGGGCGGGGCGCCAGCAGCGACGCCAGTTGGTTCACCCGATCCGGCGCCGGATAGTAGCCGGCCACGATGCCACGTCCACGATCCGGGTAGGGGTTGTTGGCCGAGTAGATCACGCCCTCTGGCGGGTCAATCACCCGCGGGTTGGTGGAGAACGGCGCCAACTGCGGCATCCAGGCATGCGGGCTGGCACCGTCCTGGATGCGGTGGGAATTGACCTGCGTCGGGCGGACGGTCTGCCGCCCGATCGCCCATAACGCGATGTGGCCATCGGTGTCCGCGTAAGCCAGGTTCAGCCCCGGAGACACATGCAGTGCCGCCGCCTGCTGCATCTCCTCCAGGTTGCGGGCGTGGGCAATCGCATACAGGCTGTGCAGCGGCTGGTTCTTCGGGTCCAGGTAGGTCCAGGCGGCAGCAATCGGCTCTGCCTGCTTCAGTTCCGGGTAGGCGCCATTGATCACCGGGCCGTACACCGACTGTGGAATGTGCAGCGTGACCGGCTGGCCACCCTTCACCTCGATCGTCTCAGCTCGCTCTGTCAGCTGCACCCAGTGGCCGCGTTCCAGCACTTGCCCCGGATGGTCCGCCTGTTTGCGCAGCAGGAAGAAATCGACCTCGTCGTTCTCCCACATCGTCAGGCCGACCGCATGCAGCCGGTTGTGATGCAGTAGCGGCATCGGCACCCCGGCCAGGAAGTGTCCGTACACCTCCCACTGCGGCGTCTTCACATGCGCTTCGTACCAGACTGCGGGTTCGGCGAAGCCGATATGCGGGTCGTTCGCCAACAGCGGCTTGCCGCTGGCGCTGTGCTTGCCATCGATCAGCCAGGCGTTGCTGCCCATCAACTGCGGGATCGGGAAGCCAGCATCGACCCGCGCCACGCTACGCGCAAACGGCAGCAAGGCCGCGGCAGAGGCCGGCGTTTCCGGCTCGGTGGTCGGCGCCGGTGCAGGCTCACTGACCGGCGCGCGGGGTTTTACCACCGCCCGGGGGCGGACGCTGGCGCCGGGCCAGTCATAGGTGAAATCGTCGAAATAGGCGGGTGACAGGCGCGCAGCCAAGTTGGACAGCAGCACGTCTTCCTGGAACCCCTGCGAGAAGCCATAGGCCAGCAGACCGCCGATGCTGGCGACGTCCGCCACCGTAAACGGCTCCGGCTGCGCACGCAGCAGGGTGTATTCCACCGGCAGCCTGCCCTGCGCGATATAGGCATTGATGCCCGCCACGTAGGCCTCGGTGGCGCGGGACACTGCATCCGGCTGACGGGCCATCTGCGCGGCGTAGCGCTCGGCAGCAGCGCGCAGGCCAAGCGTGCGGAACAGCACGTCGGAGTCCAGCGTCTGCGGGCCGAACAGGGCGGATAGCCGGCCGTTGGCCTTGCGCCGCAGCAGGTCCATTTGAAACAACCGGTCCTGGGCATGCACGAAGCCCAGCGCCCGCATCGCATCCAGCTCGTTGCGAGCCTCGATGTGCGGAACGCCCCAGGCGTCGTAGCGGACGTCGACCGCCTGGCTCAGGCCGGCCAGCGGCAGGTTGCCGTCGCGTTGCGGCGTGCGGGCATTCAGCCAGGCATAGCAACCCAAGGCCACGCCCAACACCAGCAGCAACCCCACCCATCCCAATCGTTTCAACCAGCGCATGCGTGCCCCGCTCCTGCAAAACCCGCTAAGGCTAGTAGACCGGCCCCGGCAAATCAATGGGGGGTTGTGATTGCAAAAGTTCCCGACGAAATATGCGAGGGTGGTTTCAGGTCTTCCGATGCGTTAACCAGCACGCGGCCGCCGCGCTTGTTCCCGGTTGGAGCCCGCTCCTATAATCGCGTGGCCGCGTAAAACTGAACGCCGGTTCGATACGGCGCCCGCCACAGTGGGAGAACGATATGCTAGGCGCGCGCGGCTAACCATGCTACTAACAATATACATAAGTAAATTTGCCAAACCGTTTGGCATTGCCTCACTCGCGTAGCGAGGCCCCTCGCCGACGGGCGATCTGGTCCATGTTCTTGGCGGTACGCCGCCTAGAACTGGCCGACGCACCGCGGTGGCGGGGGGAGTGGGATGACATTCAGGGAAGCAGCGATGCATCTCCGAGGTTCCAATCAGTCGGGCTTTGCCCGACGCCACTCTGCCGATGAAAAATGGTAAGGCATTGCTGCTTAACGCTTATTTCGCAATCCGTGCCCCGAGGAGCAACTCCATGCAAACTCGCCTGAAGTGGATCGCCGCGCTGGTTGCCGGCGCCATTGCCGTTTCCCCTGCCGTCGCCGAAGAACTGAACGGCACGCTGAAGAAGATCAAGGACACCGGCCGTATCGTGCTGGGTGTGCGCGACGCTTCCCAACCCTTCTCCTACCTGCTAGGCAACGAACAGTACGTCGGCTACTCCATCGACCTGTGCAACAAGGTGGTGGCGTCGATCAAGAAGGAACTGAAGCTGTCCGCCATGTCGGTGATCTACCAGCCGGTGACCTCGCAGACCCGCATCCCGCTGATGCAGAACGGCACCATCGACCTGGAATGCGGTTCCACCACCAACAGCAAGGAACGCCAGAAACAGGTCGCCTTCGGCGAGAACATGTTCTGGGTGAACGTGCGCATGGCGGTCAAGGCCAACTCCGGCATCAAGAGCGTGGCGGACCTGAACGGCAAACCGGTCGTGACCACCACCGGCACCACCTCCGACCGTTACATCAAGCAGCACGAGAAAGGTCAGAACATCGACGTGAAGAACGTCTATGGCAAGGACCATGACGACTCCTTCCTGATGCTGGAAACCGACCGTGCGGTGGCCTTCGTGATGGACGACACCCTGCTGGCCGCCAAGATCGCCAGTGCCAAGAACCCGAAG
>CBIHQA010000387.1:0-4401 GCA_966211475.1 uncultured Neisseriales bacterium | reverse complement strand
GGGAATGCAGTGCCGGCTGCTGGGTCGGCCGGGAGTGTTCGGTGCGCTGCAGCGTTTCCTCGTTGAGGTGGAACAACACGACCGTGTGTGGGTGACGCGGCGCATCGACATTGCCAACCACTGGATCGAGAAGCATCCGGCAGACCGTTATCTGAAGGCGGGCGCATGAACAAGACCATGACGCTGTCTGCGCTGAACGCCCTGGACCGCGACACCTTCATCACCCGCCTGGGCGGCATCTTCGAACATTCGCCCTGGGTGGCGGAAGGCGCGTGGGACAAGCGCCCCTTCGCGAGCTGTGCCGACCTGCACGCCAAGATGGTGGCAGTGCTGGACGCAGCTTCCGAAGACCGCAAGCTCGGCTTGATCCGCGCCCACCCGGAGCTGGCCGGCAGGCTGGCGATCCGCGGCGAGCTGACGGCGGAATCGACCCGCGAACAGGCTGGTGCCGGACTCGACCAGTGCAGCCCGGCGGAGTTCGACCGCTTGCAGCAGCTCAATGCCGCCTACCACGACAAATTCGGCTTCCCCTTCATCCTGGCAGTGAAGGGCTACCAGCGTGCCGACATCATCGAGGTGTTCGCGCGGCGCTTACAGAACGACGTGCCGGCGGAGCAGGCGGAAAGCCTGCAGCAGATCGCCCGCATCGCCGGCTTCCGGCTGGCTGACCTGATCGAGGATTGATGCAATGGCTGCCGTCCAAATCGACCCGAATGCACCCGACTGGGTTCGCACCTGCATCAACCTGGCCGACCCGCGCCTGGGCGCACAGGGGCTGAGGGCGAGCGACGAATTCTTCGCCCCGCTGGAACGCATGCTCAACCCGGAGCCTGCCGTGTTCGTCCCCGGCAAGTACGACGAGCACGGCAAGTGGATGGACGGCTGGGAAACCCGCCGCAAGCGCGTCAACGGCTACGACTGGAGCATCCTCAAGCTGGGCGTGCCGGGTGCCATCCAGGGCGTGGACATCGACACCAGCCACTTCACCGGTAACTACCCGCCGGCCGCCTCCATCGAGGGCTGCTGGTCGGATGTAGAACCCGGCGATGATGCCGCGTGGACCGAGGTACTGCCGGCCACCAGCCTGAAGGGCAACAGCCATCACTACCTGCCGGTCAGCGCGGAAGGCCGCTTCACCCACCTACGGCTCAATATCTATCCGGACGGCGGTGTGGCCCGCTTGCGCGTCTACGGCACGCCAGCCACCGACTGGTCGAAGCGCGACAAGTCCGCGCTGTACGACCTGGTGGCGGCGGAAAACGGCGGGCGTATCGTCGGCTGGAACGACGCCCACTTCGGCCTGCCGCACAACCTGCTGATGCCGGGCCGTGGCGTAAACATGGGTGACGGCTGGGAAACCCGCCGCCGCCGCGAACCGGGCAATGACTGGTGCGTGATCCAGCTGGGCCACCCGGGCGTGATCGACAAGATCGAAGTCGACACCTGCCACTTCAAGGGCAACTTCCCGGACCGCTGCAGCATCCAGGCGGCGCGGGTCACCGGCGGCACCGACCAGTCGATGATCACCCAGAGCATGTTCTGGCCTGTGCTGCTGCCGGAGCAGAAGCTGAGCATGGACGCGCAGCATCACTTCGAATCGGAAATCCAGAAGCTGGGGGCGGTCACCCACATCCGCTTCAACATTCATCCGGACGGCGGTGTGTCTCGCCTGCGGCTGTTTGGACGGGTGGCGTAAGGCATGGCCCTGGTTCCGCTGACCGTCGAGCCGCTGACGCGGGAAGCCTTCGCGCCGTTCGGCGACGTGATCGAACTCGAAGGCGCCCGGCACTACCCCATCAATGGGGGCACCTGCGAGCGCTACCACGACCTGGCATCGGTCGATACCGGGTTTGAAGGCGGCCGGACGCTGATCAATGTGTTCCGCGGCCAGCCGCGCGAACTGCCAATCCGCATCGAGATGCTGGAGCGGCACCCGCTGGGCAGCCAGGCTTTCCTGCCGATCGGGCGGGATGCTTACCTGGTGGTAGTGGCCGAGCCCGGCGAGCTGATTGAAACCACGGTGCGCGCCTTCCTCAGCCACGGCTGGCAGGGCGTGAATTACCACCGGGGGGTATGGCATCACCCGCTGCTGGCGCTGAACGGCGTGAGCGATTTTGTGGTGGTGGATCGCGGCGGGCAAGGCGCGAACTGCGATGAGCAGGCACTGATGACGCCCCGCGTGATTACCGCCGAGGCCATGGAAGCAGGACGGATTTTGTAGCCTGGACGGCTCTGCCGGCCGGGGAAGATGGGACACGACGGCCCCGGCCGGCAGAGCCATCCAGGCTACGGGTAGGTTGGGTTGAGCCCCCTTCGACAAGCTCAGGACCGAAGCCCAACGGGCAGCGGCAACAGAAATCCGGCGCCTCGCCACGGCGGGGCGCTCCCAGCGCAAGTCTGACCGGAGTCGGCCTCATTACCGGGGGGTATGGCGCCCTCTCCTGGTCAGCCCTTGCACCCCAAGCGGGTGCAGGAAACGAGCAAGGATCGGCAGGATGTTCGACGTTACCGGGGGGTATGGCGAATGTCCTGTCGACCCTGGCACCTGGCCTAACGGCCCCGAGGTGCCCTTGAAACAAGCCATGCACACAGCCGGGAGAGGGCTGCCATGAGCGACGTGATCCGATTTGTCCTGAACGGCGAGCCGCGCGAACTGCGCGACGTACCGCCGACCCGCACCGTGCTGCAATACCTGCGGGAGGACGCCTGCCTGTCCGGCACCAAGGAAGGCTGTGCCGAAGGCGACTGCGGCGCCTGCACCGTGGTGCTCGGCGAGCTGTCAGGTGAGGACGTGCAGCTACGCGCCGTCAACGCCTGCATCCAGTTCCTGCCGACGCTGGACGGCAAGGCGGTCTACACCGTCGAGGGCGTGAAACGGCAGGACCACCTGCACCCGGCCCAGCAGGCGATGGTGGCTTGCCACGGCTCGCAATGCGGCTTCTGCACACCGGGCTTCGTGATGTCGCTGTTCGCGCTGTACGAGAACCAGCCGAGCCCACCGGCCCGCGACGACGTGGCCGACTGCCTGTCCGGCAACCTGTGCCGCTGCACCGGCTACCGGCCGATCTTCGACGCCGCGCAACAGATGTACGACGCACCGCGTGTCGAACTGGACCGCGACGCGCTGCGCCAACAGCTACAAGCCATCCAGCACGCCGACCGGCTGGAATACACCGTAGCCGGCCAAACCTTCTACGCACCGCGCAGCCTGACTGAATTCGCCGAGCTGCGCGACCGTCTGCCGACCGCCCGCGTGCTGGCAGGCAGCACCGACGTCGGCCTGTGGGTGACCAAGCTGCAACGCGACCTGGGCGACATCCTCTACCTCGGCAATGTGGCGGAACTCAAGCGCCTGGTGGTGGATGACGGATTCCTGCACATCGGCGCGGCGGTGACATTGACCGACGCCTACGCAGCGCTCGCCACCCACTACCCGCAATTGACCGAGCTGGGCCGACGCTTCGCCTCAACACCGATCCGCAATGCCGGCACGCTGGGCGGCAACATCGCCAACGGCTCGCCCATCGGCGACTCGATGCCGGCGCTGATCGCGTTGCGTGCCGAGGTGGTACTGCGCAAGGGCGCCGCCTCCCGCAGCCTGCCGCTGGAAGACCTCTACCTCGCCTACCAGAAGACGGCGATGCAGCCGGGCGAATTCGTCGAGGCGATCCGCGTGCCGTTGCCGGCGGTGGGCTGGAAATTCGCCACGTACAAGCTGTCGACGCGCTTCGACCAAGATATCTCCGCCGTTTGCGCTGCCTTCGCGTTGCGACTGGACGGCCAACGCATCGCGGAGGCTCGCATCGCCTTCGGCGGCATGGCGGCCACGCCCAAGCGCGCAGCAGCAACCGAGGCCGCGCTGACCGGACAGGACTGGACCGAAGCAACCGCCCAGGCCGCGATGGTGAAGCTGGCCGAGGACTACCAGCCGCTGACCGACATGCGGGCATCGGCCGATTACCGGCTCAAGGGCGCGCAGAATCTGCTCTACCGCTACTATTTGGAAACCACCCAGCCCGGTCCGGTGACCGTTCTGGATTGGGTGGTCCGTGATGCCCAGCCGACGCGCTGAGGGAGGCACGCCATGAACGCCCAGAACGAAACCCTCCACGCCGTCGCCGTGGGGTCGCCGTTCCCGCACGAAAGCGCGGTACTGCACGTCACCGGCGAAGCCCGCTACACCGACGACATCCCGGAACTGGCCGGCACGCTGCATGCCGCCATTGGCACCTCCAGCCGGGCGCACGCCAACATCAAGTCGCTCGACCTGTCGGCGGTGAAAGCCTGCCCCGGCGTGCGCGCCGTGATCACCGCCGATGACATCCCCGGCATCAACGACATGGGCTCGGTGCTGCACGATGAGCCGATCTTCGCGGTCAGCGAAGTGCATTTCCACGGCCA
>CBIHQA010000386.1:0-4409 GCA_966211475.1 uncultured Neisseriales bacterium | reverse complement strand
GCAAGGCGAAGATCGCCTGCTACCAGCCGGACCGCCGTGCCGTGCTGGAAATCGCCGTGCAGCGTGAAGTGAAGACCCAGTAAGTCTTTACGACACGGATAGAGCCCGGTTGGCGCTACCAAGCGCCGCCGGGACGAAGAGGCCGCCCGAGGGCGGCTTCTTTTTTGCGGTTATCCAATTACCGAAGCGGCTGATCAGGCGCTGACTTGAATGCGGGGTTCGCCCGGCACCATCCGGCCGATGATGGCCGCTTGCGCAAATCCGCCCTCACGGAAACACCGCAAGACGTCCTCCACACGTTCCGGCGCGCAGGAAACCAGCAGGCCGCCCGATGTCTGGGCGTCGGCCATGATCCGGCGGCGCCAATCGTCGACCTCCGTTGCGAAGCTGACCGCATCGCCGAAACTTGCCAGGTTCCGCTCGATGGCGCCCGGACCGATGCCTTGCTGGGCCAGACCGATGGCAGCGGGAAGCAGCGGCAATGATCGTGCGTCCAGATGGGCAGCCAACCCCGCGCCTCGACACAGCTCCAGCAGATGGCCGATCAGACCGAAACCGGTGACGTCGGTCAGCGCATGCACACCGCTCAGCGCGGCCAGGTCGGGGCCGACGTGGTTGAGCTGAGTGGTGGTATCGATCAGCTGGCGGTAGCCGTCCGCATCCAGCATGCCTTTCTTGACGGCGGTGCCGAGAATGCCGATGCCAAGCGGCTTGCCGAGCATCAACACATCGCCGGCCTGCGCATCGCGATTGCGCTTGATGCGCTTCGGGTGGACCAGGCCCATTACAGCCAGGCCGTAGATCGGTTCCGGTGAATCGATCGAGTGCCCGCCGGCGATGGGCATGCCCGCCGCGGCAGCCACCGACGCGCCACCGGCAAGGATCTGCTGGATCTGCTCGACCGGCAGCACATTGACCGGCATCCCGACCAAGGCAAGCGCAAGGATGGGGTTTCCGCCCATCGCGTAGATGTCGGAGATGGCGTTGGTGGCGGCGATGCGGCCAAAGTCGAATGGGTCGTCGACGATCGGCATGAAGAAGTCGGTGGTGGCGACCAGGGCCTGTTCGTCGTTGAGCTGGTAGACGGCTGCGTCGTCGGCGGTCTCGGTGCCGACCAGCAGTTGGGGGAAGGCTTGCGCGGCGGGCAGGGCCGACAGCATCTCGCTGAGGACGGCAGGGGCGATTTTGCAGCCGCATCCGCCACCGTGGGACAATTGGGTCAGTCGAATACTCATGGTGGTGCCTGTGAACATGTTGCTGGCGAACTTAGCAGAGCGCTCCGCCTTTGACGAGGTGATCGACGTCCGGACGCCGCTCGAGTACGCCGACGATCACATCCCGGGGGCGATCAATGCGCCGGTGCTGAGTAATGAGGAACGGGTCATCGTCGGCACGATGTACAAGCACGATCCGTTCGGCGCGACCCGGCTGGGCGCCGCCATGGTCGCCCGCAATATCGCTCACCATCTGGAAACCCTGTTCCAGGATCGCCCGCCCAAGTGGCGACCGCTGATCTACTGCTGGCGGGGTGGCAAGCGCTCCGGATCGATGACGCAGTGGTTCAACCTGATCGGTTGGCGCGCCCGGCAGTTGCAAGGGGGCTACAAGACTTACCGGCAATGGGTGTTGCAGGCGCTGGAAACCCGACCGGTAGAGCTGCGCTATGTGGTGTTGGGTGGTTTGACGGGCTGCGGCAAGACGCGACTGCTGCATGCGCTGTCGGACGCTGGCGCGCAGGCGCTGGACCTGGAGGGGCTGGCGCAACACCGCGGATCGTTGCTGGGACGCTTTCCCGATGCGCCGCAACCGTCGCAGAAATACTTTGAGACCCGCTTGATCGAGACGATGGGCAGCTTCGATCCGGCGCGGCCGGTGTTCGTAGAGGCGGAGAGCAAGCGGATCGGCCTGCTGCGTTTGCCCCAGTCGCTGGTGGAGGCGATGCAACGGTCGCCTCGCGTAGGAATCGAGGCGCCACGTGCGTCGCGGCTGGCGTTCCTGTGCGAGGACTATCGCCACCTGATGGCCGACCCGGCTTGGCTGAAGGCGCAGCTGGACCGGCTGACGGCGCTGCACGGCAGGGAAACCCTGGCGCGCTGGCACGCGTTGATCGATGCCGGCGCGATTGCAGACTTGTTCGGTGAGCTGATCGATCTGCACTACGACCCGGCTTACCGCCGTAGTAGCCCGGATCGGGGGCAGCCAGACGTGGCACAGCCCCGGATGGAGATCGACCCGATGGCCAACCTCGACGGGGCTGCGCGGGAACTGATGCGTCGCTTCAGCTAAGCGCCTCAGCCCTTGCGCTGACGGGCGCGCTCTTCTTCCAGCCGGTGGGCTTCGGTATCCAGCCGGACGTGCTCCCGCACGTAGCGGAACAGATAAATCGCCATCCCGATGATGAATACGATCACCGCCAGGCTCAGCAGGCCGATGTCGGTGGTGAAGAGATCCGTCAGCAGGACGTTCATGGCAGGCTCCACAGATGCAGTTGAGATGTCTGCCATCTAACCGTAGAGCCCGCTCGACCGGATTGACCTGCGTCAATCGGAGCGGAAATGTCGATCGGGACCGGACGAAAGGCCGGACCCACCGGGCGGCATGCGCCCGGATCAGCGGAACGCGGAAGCCTGAGAATCAGGCCAGTGCGTCGAGCTCCCGCCTGAGCGCAAGCTCGTCGAGCCTGCGGCGAACCTCACGCCGCTGGGCGGCAACACGGGCCTCGTAGTCCAGCGGCTTGGTCGCCAGATCGGCGATGGTGCGCTTGTCGGTTAGATCCTGCTTGTAGTGGGTACGTTTCACCTCGGCGAGCAT
Source organism: uncultured Neisseriales bacterium (assembly GCA_966211475.1). Lineage (GTDB taxonomy): Bacteria > Pseudomonadota > Gammaproteobacteria > Burkholderiales > Leeiaceae > Leeia. Next base: position 1,598 of record CBIHQA010000386.1, on the reverse strand, counting down.
CCTGCGACTGGTCATTGTCGTCCCTCAAGGTTGACGGGGTACTACTTCGGTGCGAAGCGCACCCCACTAGTACCAGTCTGCCGGGCGGGCGTCAACCAAAGTCTGCCAGCCAGTGGGTGACGGCCGAAGTCGTGATAGACCATTCATGCGTTCGGGGGGCCGTTTGCCGCGTGTCGCTCCGGCTGGCTGGAAGACAGACGGCGCAATCCGCGTCAGCGCGGGGAAGCAGGCAAACGCAGCATGCGAAGTGCGGCGAGATGGACTAGCAGGCCGATATAGGCCGCGGCGATAACGTCGCTGAGGAAGTGATAGTCGGTCAGCACCAGGGCGATGGCCAGCCCGCTCCAGACCAAGGCGTAGAGCGGCCGGTAGCGAGGGTAGAACTGCCAGAACGCCAGGAACAGGGGCGTCAGCACCAGCATATGGCCGGACGGGAAGCCGTTGAAGCCCTCGTCGCCGGCGAACCAATGGAAGCCATAGGCCTCGGGATGGAGCAGCCATTCCCGCGTTTCGATCCGCCCGAACAACCACTTGAGCAGGGTCTTGATCAGGAAGGCCAGCGGCAGCACGCTGCCGGTCAGTCGCAGGAAATCGCAGCGGGCATCCTGCACGCCGCGCCGGCGAAAATAACCGAATGCCGCCCAGCTAGCGGTGGTCAGCACAACGACGAGGAGCAGCAGCAGATCAGGCAGATCGGCCACCCGGTTGCTCAAGGGGTGGCCGCGCAGGTATTCGGCGATCCAGCCGGCGGCGGCCAGGTCGAGAAACCGCATGCTGAACAGCACACCGGCCAACACCGCCAGCGCAACCCAGAGCGGATTGCGGATCGCACTGCGGGGTGGGTTGGCCAAGCGCATGTCGCCCTACCTGACTACCGGCTCAGGCGCCGGACACGACCTCGATACGGCGGGCGACCATGCTGCCGTCCGGGCGGTTCGACGGCGTCAGGTCGAACTCCAGCACGATGCCGCGCGATGGCAGCTTGCTGGCGATGCTGGAGTTCACCAGGTCTGCGGCGCGGAAGTAGGCGGGCGCGGTTTCGTCCTCTGCGATCACCCGGTGTTCCGGCACCCGGCAAAGGTAGGACAGGAAGCCGTAGCCGTCCTCCGCCAGGAACTTGTTGCAGACGCCCCGCACGCGAGAGCCGACTTCACCCCAGGCAGGTGCGTTGGGGTTCTGGCGGATCGGCAACAGGTTGGGGATCAGGAAGCCGTTGATGAACTGGTCGGCGGTCTGGCGCAGTTCGCTCGATACATTGTCGAAGGCCAGCACTTCTACCCGGCAGCCGCGGCTTTGCAGGGATTTGGCGACCTGCACGAAGTCGCCGTCGCCGGTGACCAGCATCACGCTGTCCAGCCGCTCCGCCTCCATCAGTACATCGACGGCGAGGTCGAGGTCCGCGTTGGACTTGAGACGCTCGGCGCCTTCTTCGTCGACGTAGCGCTTGACTGGTTTCACCGTGACGCGGAAACCCTGGTCGCGCAGGATGGCGTGGAAATTCCGAGCCTTGGTGCCGTATTCCGGCTCGCGCTGCGCGCGGAGTTCGTCGAAGGCCAGGTAGACATTCAGTCGCTGGGGTTCGCTATCCGCCCGGCAGG
>CBIHQA010000385.1:0-4410 GCA_966211475.1 uncultured Neisseriales bacterium | reverse complement strand
GGCCGGCGCAGTGGGCTGCTGGTGCCAAAGCAGGCGGTGCTGGGCGAAGGCACTTCGCGGCATGTCTGGGTAGTGCGGGGCGATCGTCTTGCGTCGGTCCCGGTGCGCCCGCTCGACGGGGAGGCTGGCGAAGAAGAGACGGCGCTCCAGCCCGGCGGCGACCTCAAGGCGGGGGACCGGGTGGTGGCTGCGGCCCTGGCCAATCCCAAGCCGGGCCAGCGTGTAAAGCTGCTTGCCCGATGAGGTTTGTCGCGACGCGATCGCCGAACCCCGCCTAACCGAATCCAGGTAACCAACCCATGTGGCTGACCCGAATCAGCGTCAACAACCCCGTGTTCGCCTCCATGCTGATGCTGGCATTGCTGGTGTTGGGCTTGTTCTCGTACAACAAGCTGTCGGTGGAGGAATTCCCCAACATCGAATTTCCGGTGGTGGTGATTTCCACCTCTTACCCCGGCGCCTCGCCAGATGTGGTGGAGAGCGAGGTTTCCCGCAAGATCGAAGAAGCCGCCAACACCATCAACGGGGTGAAGAACGTCTACTCGAACTCCTATGAAGGCCTGTCGGTGGTCATCATCGAGTTCGAGCTGTCGGTGAATGCTGACAATGCGATACAGGACGTGCGTGACAAGCTCGACACCGTCAAGCCGGCCTTCCGCGACGAGGTGAAGCAGCCGTTGATCTCCCGCGTGGGGCCGGATGACAAGTCGACCATCTCGCTGGCGCTGTCGTCCGACCGGCATAGTCTGCGCACGCTGACCACCGAGGCCGACCAGGTGCTGGTGAAGCGCTTCCAGACTGTGCGCGGCGTGGGCAAGGCGGAGCTGATCGGTGGGGTGAAGCGCGCGGTGGAAATCCGCATCGATCCGGCACGTCTGCAGGCGGCTGGTGTTGGCGTCAACCAGGTGATGACCCTGCTGCAACGGGAAAACCAGAAGCTGCCGGCCGGCAGCCTGGTCACCGCCCGCAGCGAAACCCTGGTGCAGGTGCAGGGCAAAATCCGTGACCCGCAGGAGTTCGGTCAGATTGTGGTGGCGACCCATGGCGGCAGCCAGGTGCGGCTGTCCGATGTGGCGACCATCGTGGACGGGCAGAGCGAGCAGACCTCGCTGGCGATGGTCAACGGCAAGCCGGCGCTGTCCATCGACATCTTCAAGATCAAGGACGCCAATACGGTGGAGGTGGCCGATGGCGTGAAGGCCATGATTGGCACCTTGCAGAAGGAGATGCCGCCCGGCATGTCGCTGACCGTGGTGCATGACGGCTCCATCGGCATCCGCAATTCGCTGGACGACGTCAGCAAGACGCTGCTGGAAGGTGCGCTGCTCACCGTGCTGGTGGTGTTCCTGTTCCTCGGCTCCTGGCGGTCGACGGTCATCACCGGTGTGACGCTGCCGATCTCGCTGCTCGGCACGGTATTCCTGCTGCTGGTGTTCGGCTTTTCGCTCAACGTGATGACGCTGATGGCGCTGTCGCTGTGCATCGGCCTGCTGATCGACGACTCCATCGTGGTGCGCGAGAACATCATGCGCCATCAGTCCATGGGCAAGAATTCCCACCAGGCTGCGCTGGAGGGTACCCAGGAAATCGGCTTGGCGGTGCTGGCGACCACGCTGACCATCGTGGCGGTGTTCCTGCCGGTGGGCTTCATGAAGGGCATCATCGGCAAGTTCTTCTTCCAGTTCGGCCTGACGGTCGCCGGGGCGGTGCTGATCTCGATGTTCGTCAGCTTCACGCTGGACCCGATGCTGTCTTCGGTCTGGCACGATCCCCACATCCATGGCGACCGTCACAAGGGGCCGATCGGCCGGCTGCTGGACTGGTTCGAGAGCATCATGGATGTGTGGGCGGATCGTTACGCGCTGGTGATCCGCTGGTCGCTGGGGCATCGCAAGTCGGTGCTCGCCATCGCCATCGCCGCCCTGGTGGGCAGCTTCTTCGTGGCCAGTACGCTGGGCAGTGAGTTCGTGCCGGAATCGGACCTGTCGGAGCTGAGCCTGTCGGCCAAGACGCCGGTCGGCTCCAGTCTGGAATACACCGCCGCCAAGGTGCGGCAGGTCGAGGCGGCGCTGCGCGAAAGTCCCTACGTGGTCCGCACCTACGCCACCATCAATAGCGGCTTCGTGCTCGGCAAGAACGAGTTTTCCGTGCTGGTGAAGCTGGTGCCGCGCAAGGACCGGCCATTGGGGCAAAAGCAGCTGGTGCCGCAGTTCCGCGCACGGCTGGACCGCATCGCCGGCATCACGGTGCGCAGCATTGGGCCTGCGGCCTCGCCGGGTAACCAGGGCAAGCCGATCTTCGTCAGCATCCAGGGCAGCAATGGTGAGGCGCTGAAGCAGCTGACGCATGAGCTGGTCGGCAAGATGGAGAAGATCCCCGGCATGGCCGACATCGAAACCAGCATCTCGGAAGCCAAGCCCACGCTGGAATTGCAGATCAACCGTGCTCGCGCCGCCGACCTGGGCGTGTCGGTCGCCACCATCGGTGACACCCTGCGGCCATTGATCGCCGGCGATACCTCCACGACCTGGGAGGCGCCGGACGGCGAGAACTACGACGTGATCGTGCGCCTGCCGGAGTCGGCCCGCCGTTTGAGGGAAGACCTGACCGGCCTGTCCATCGCCAGCAACAAGACCGATACGACCACCGGCCAACCCTATATGGTCCCGTTGACCCAGCTGGTGACGCTCCACGAAACGCAGGCACCGACCCAGATCAACCGCCGGGCGCTGATGCGGGAGGTGAAGATCACCGCCAACGTGCAGGGCCGCCCCGCCGGTGACGTGGGCGCGGACCTCGATCGCACCCTGACCCAATTCCAGCAGAAGCTGCCCCCGGGCTACCGTACCGAGACGGCGGGCGCCAACCAGGACATGAAGGAATCCTTCGGCTACGCAGTGCAGGCGCTGCTGCTGGCGGTGATCTTCATCTACATGATCCTGGCCAGCCAGTTCAACAGCTTCCTGCATCCGATGGCGATCATGACCTCGCTGCCGCTGTCGCTGATCGGCGTGTTCCTCGGACTGCGGGTGGCGGGCTCCACGCTCAATATCTTCTCCATCATCGGCGTGATCATGCTGATGGGACTGGTGACCAAGAACGCGATCCTGTTGGTCGACTTTGTGGAGCAAGCGGTCCACCGCGGCGGGGACCGCGACGAGGCCATCGTCGAGGCGGGCAGGGTGCGGCTGCGGCCCATCCTGATGACCACCTTCGCGATGGTGTTCGGCATGATGCCGCTGGCACTGGGCCTGGGTGAAGGTGCCGAAGGCCGTGCCCCGATGGCGCACGCGGTGATCGGCGGCGTGATCACCTCCACACTGCTGACGCTGATCGTGGTGCCGGTGGCATACACCTACCTGGATGGCCTGGGTGAGTGGCTGAAGCGCAAGGTCGGTATCCGTACCGCTCGCAACGAAGGATCAGCGTGAAAGGCATGGCTGCGTCGCCTAGGGCGCTGCTGGCATTGCACCTGGCGGTGCTGTTGTTCGGCACCGCTGGCGTATTCGGCAAGTTCCTGGCCGTGCCCGCCGTGGTGCTGGTGTTTGGTCGCACGCTGTTCGCTACCCTCGGGTTGACCGCCTGGCTGGCCCTGCGGCGCGAGCTGACGATGCGCGGGTTGCGGCCGGGCCTGCTGCTCTGCGGGGTGCTGCTGGCGGCGCATTGGCTGAGTTTCTTCCAGGCAGTGCTGGAGTCCAGCGTGGCAGTCGGGCTGATGGGGTTTGCGAGCTTCCCGGTCTTCGTCACCTGGCTGGAACCCTGGTGGTTCAAGGAGCCGCGCCGCCGTAGCGACATCCTGGCCGCGTTGGCCGTGGTGGTCGGTCTGTGGCTATTGGTGCCGCCGGGCGACTGGAGCGGTCGGACGGCTGTCGGTCTGGGCTGGGGCATCGTCTCCGGCTTTACCTTTGCCCTGCTGGCTATGGCGAATCGGGTATTCGCCCGCGACGTGAAGCCGGTCCGACTGGCCTGGGTGCAGAACGGGTCGGCGATGCTGGTGTTGCTGCCCTTCGTGTCCTGGCCGCTCAGCCTGTCGGCCAGCACCTGGCTGGGGCTGGCGTTGCTGGGCGTGGTCTGCACCGCCTTGTCGCACAGCCTGTTCATGTTCAGCCTGTCGCGCCTGCCAGCGAGGCTGGCGAGCGTGACCACCGCCCTGGAGCCGGTCTACGGCATCCTGCTGGCGCTGATCTGGCTGGATGAATGGCCCGGCGTGCGGGAATGGGCCGGCTGTGCGGTGATCCTGGGGGCTACTACGCTGGCGACGTGGTGGCATGGGCGAGTATCTTCGCCGGCTCCTGCTTCGTAAACGAGAGGGGTGGTAGCCTGGAGGGGCGGTATCGCGGGCGGGCCACAGATCCCCCCCCCGCGAGCCGGCCCGCGGCGGGTTTGTATTCAAGTACAAACCGAAGGAGC
>CBIHQA010000384.1:0-4413 GCA_966211475.1 uncultured Neisseriales bacterium | reverse complement strand
CGACGACTCGGGGTCGCCTTTCTTTGCTTACTTTCTTTGGCGAAGCAAAGAAAGTAAGTCGGGCGTGGGACGAACTCCCACTCAAAAGGCTTTTGGCTGCGCGGTAGCGCAAAAACAAAAGGGCGGATCGGATCACCCCAACCCGCCCCCTCACTACTTCTTCTCAAAACTCAACGCCACCGAGTTGATGCAATACCGCTCCCCGGTCGGTTCCGGCCCGTCCGGAAACACATGCCCCAGGTGCGCATCACACTTCGCGCAGCGCGTTTCGATGCGGACCATCCCGTGGCTGGTGTCGCGGATGCGGGTGATCGCACCCGGCACCGCTTCTTCCCAGAAGCTCGGCCAGCCGCAGTGCGCGTCGAACTTGGTGTTGCTGTGGAACAGCAAGGCGCCGCAGCAGACGCAGTGGTAGTCGCCCCGCTCGTCATGCTTGTAGAAGCGGCCGGTGTAGGGACGCTCGGTGCCGTGCTCGCGGGTTACGTAGTAGGCCTCGGGGGTGAGTTGGGTGCGCCACTCAGCATCGGTCTTGTTTACTTTGTCGCTCATTGCAGTCTCCAGTCGTCCCCGGCGGATCAATCGCCGGATGCGTGGATTTGGTCGGGCGGAACACGCCGGTCTTACGCCGGCGCCTGAGGCATCAGAGGATGCCGACGCCTGAAATCTCGCGGGCCAGGTTGGCCGCGGCGTTGTCGGTCATGCTGCCGACGAAGTCGAGCACCGCCATGTAGCTGGCGTACAGTCCGCGCTCCACCGGCAGCGGCCGGTCCAGCAGCGAGAGCTGGATGCGCTCGCGAGTGGACATGGCCTTGTCGCCCTTGGTCACCAGCGTGTGCACGCCGGGGATGATGGTGTTCAGGATGGTCGCCATGCAGGGATAGGCGGCGACTTCCGTCACCACCTTGCTGCGATGGCGGTATACCTTGCGGGCGGCGAGCTTCTTGGCTTCGTCCAGCGGGTGGTTGATCTCCTCGCGGCAGACGGCCAGCAGGTCCTTGGGCACGAAGGTGCCGGTCAGCAGCGATTCATGATGGGCCATGAAACGGTCCGCCAGTTCCAGCACGCAGCGACCAACCGCCATGCCGCGCAGCAGGGCGCAGCGCTGGCGCGGGTCCTGCTCGGACCAGACGCGCTCTACTTCGCTCGCTAGCGGCTGCAGCAGGTGCTCGAACTCGCCCACGTCCAGAATGCCGATCTCCACCGCGTCTTCCAGGTCGAGGATGGCGTAGCAGACGTCATCCGCCGCTTCCATCAGGTAGGAGAGCGGATGGCGCGCCCAGCGGTTGGGCGCGACTTCCGGCAGGCCCAGCTCGGCCGCAACCGCCCGGAAATACGGCAACTCGGACTGGTAGAGGTTGAACTTGCCGGGCTTGGGCGACACGTCCACCGCCCAGGGGTATTTCATCAGCGTGCCCAGTGCCGCGGCGGTGAGCCGCATGCCGCCGCCGGCGCCGTACATCTCCAGCGCCGACACCATGCGGAAGCCGTGGGCGTTGCCTTCGTAGGTCTGCACGTCCAGCTGTTCGGCCGGCGTCAGGCCATCGAGGAAATGCGCATGCGCGGGGTCGCTGAACCAGGTCCGCAACGCGTCCTCGCCGGTGTGGCCGAACGGCGGGTTGCCAATATCGTGCGCCAGGCAGGCAACCTGAACGATGGTTCCGATGTCGAAGGGGGTGTATCCGCCCGGCAACTGTCCAGCCCGCTCCAGTGCTGCGCCGACCCGGTTGCCGAGCGACCGGCCGACGCAGGCGACTTCCACGCTATGGGTCAGCCGGTTGTGGGTATGGTCATGGCTGGCCAGCGGATGGACCTGGGTTTTGCGGCCCAGCCGACGAAAGGCGCTGCTGAACACCACGCGGTCGTGGTCGATATGGAAATCGGTGCGCAGGCCGGTGGCGCCGTCCTCGCTGGTGGAGGTACGGGCGGGCAGCACCTCGCCATCGTGCACCTTAAAGCGGGCAGTGGACAAAAGCTGGGGCCAGGACATGCGGGCGGGGGATTTCAACGATCTACTCCAGACAGGCGGCTGCGGGGGTTGATGGGAGCATACCGTCAGTTGGGCGCAAAGCAAGGGCTGCGAGCGCTGCAGGGTGGCATACCGGCGATGGGCGCAAAGCAAGCTTTGCTGGTTTGACGGGCGGCAACGCATCCGCAGCCCTCTGATGAATTCCCACCCGCCGGCGGGAGGGCTTGGGTTGGTTTTCCGGGCAGTGGTCGTTGGACTATTGCTACACAGTGGGCGTAAGCAGCTTTAGGGTTCAGGGCCGTCTGTCGGGTCGCTCGGTGCGGTCCATCGTATAGGGCCGAAGCCCCCCGCCGCGCGTCGACGGGTCTGTCCAAACGGCCACGCCATTCGGGCAAATGAAGCGGCGGCGGCCATGCCGCTGGACTATAACGAAACGTTGCTAACGGAAACGGACGCGACGACTGTCCCCATGCCAGAACATACCCCCTCCCCCGCCCCGTTGGCCGCGGTTCCCCCTGTCGGGCGCCCGGATGCGCAGCGCGCCGCCCGCGGCCAACGCCTGGGGCTGATTGCGGGTCTGCTGGCAGGCTGGCTGGTGGTGGCGGTCTACCTGGTCTACGACGACCAGGCGCGGCGGAGCGACTATCTATCCGCCCAGCAAACCGCGCTGGAACGCTCCGCGGCCCGGCTTCATGGCATGGCGCTGCGCCATGGGTCCCTGGCTGCGTTGCAGGGCCGCTGGGCCGACCGGGTACTGAAGGAGGCGGAATCCGCATCACCGGCAGCACCGCCAGTCGGCCATGGCGACGACTACGACGAGGTGCTGATCTACGCGCCCGGCGCCGGCCAGCCGGTGGGCGGCGTGCTGATGTGGCAGACACCGGCGCCCAATGCAGCCCGCACGCTGTCGGTGGCCAGTTCGCTGGTGGGCCTGCAGTTCCCGGATAGCAATGGCGACCGGCCGCCGGACAGTTCCTTCCTCGGTGCCGACGGAACCCTCTACGCCCATGCCCCCTATGTCGCCCCCGATGTGCTGCGGCGGCATGTCGGCACGCCCACCGTTCCGGCGGCCATCCGCCAGCTTTATCTGTGGGTGTCCGGCACCCACCAGCCGGTCAACGATGGCCGGGTGCGCTGGAGCGAGCCTTATCCCGACCCTGCCGGCAATGGCTGGGCGGTGAGCGCCTACCGGCCGGTCTACCGGGACGACCTGCTGTTCGGCTTCACCACCGTCAACCTGAACCTGAGCAACCTGCAGCAGGCACTGAATGCGCAGTCCACGCTGGATGGCGATGCCTACCTGATGACGCCGGCCGGCCACCTGATCGCTGCCAATCACCTGACCGGCCCCAATGCTACACAGCTCGGCAAGGCGGTCGGCGCGCTGCCGCCCGCGCTGGCTGCCCGCGGTGTACCGACCAGGGCGCTAACCCCCGCGGGGGATGCCCACATCGGCGTGCTGGACGACGCCCCCACCGGCTGGCGGTTGGCCTATTACCTGCCGGCATCCGCCATGACCGCCCACCTGATGCCCAGTCGGCGCGCGGCGGCGATGCTGCTGGCCGCGCTGACGCTGGGCGGCCTGCTGGCCGGCTGGCTGGCGGACCGGCGGCTGATCCGCCCGGCCTTGCGAGCCCGGCTGCGGGCGGAGGAGGAGCAACGCCGCACTGCCGAGCGCGAGCGCCAGTTGCGGGCCATGCTGGATGGCGCGATCGAAGGCGTGGTCACGCTGGATGACCAGGGCCGCATCGAATACTGGAACCCGGCTGCCACCACCCTGTTCGGCTGGCAGGCGAAGGAAGTGCTGGGCCGGCCGATCCACGAGGTGATGATTCCGCCTGAACAGCGCGAGGCCGCCAACCGCAAGTTGCAAGCAGTGCTGGAAAGCGGCCAGGGCGAACGCATCGGCACCGTCACCGAGCTGGAAGGCATCCGTAAGGACGGCAGCCCGATCTCGGTGGCGCTGGCCTTGTCCGCCTATCAGGTGGACGGACGCTGGCAGGTGGTCGGCTTCGTGCAGGACATCAGCGCCCGCAAGCAGCAGCAGGCCTCGCTGGAGCGCGCCCTGAAGGAGGCCGAAGCCCGCCGCGCCCAGTTGCACGAGATGAGCGACGCCCTGCCGGTAGCGGTGTTCCAGGCTTCCAGCAAGTCACCGGAACAGGGCCGCTTCCATTTCATGAGCCGGCAGGTGGTGGACATTCTCGGCGTGGACGCCGATGTGCTGCTGCGCGATACCAGCGCGCTGTGGCGCAACGTGCCGGAACCGCACGCCGAACAGCTGCGCACCACCCTGCTGGAAGCCCGGGCGGTGGGACGCACGCTGAGCCAGGAATTCCCGGTGAGCTTCGGCGGCGTCGAACGCTGGGTGCGGCTTGGCGCGAAAGCCCGCCGCCTGGCCGACGGCAGCGTGCTGTGGAACGGCTACTGCCTGGACCTGACCGACATCA
>CBIHQA010000383.1:0-4422 GCA_966211475.1 uncultured Neisseriales bacterium | reverse complement strand
CCGTCAGTCTGCGCGTCCGAGCTGGCCATGGTGGTGCCTTTTTGGGACTCGAAAACCTGCAGCACCGCACCAACCACGAGTGCAATGATCATGCCGACAGTGAGACCCACCATCAGCTCGATCAAGGAAAAGCCTTGTTCTCGTCGCATGCCGTGTACTCAGGTGGTAGGCAGGTTGATGCTGCTGGACAGCGTGTACTGGCTGGCGGATGGCAGGCCCGGATGATGCCAGGTGATGACGATGCTCACATTACGGCCGTTCACCGTGACGATCCGTTTGCCGTCCGGCAATGGTGCCAGACCGGCATAACCCGTGCCGCTGACTAGATCGACGATACCGGTAGGGACGCTCGTGTTGTGGGTATCGAAGGTGCTCAGGTTGTTGGGATCCGCCCACATCATGCCGAGGATTTTCTGAGCATTTTCCGCTGCCAGGGCGCGATCATTGCCATCGGTGACGTACTGAATCGAACGGGCATGCAGACCGACCAACCCCAGCAGGGCCAGAGAAAAGATCAATAGCGCAATCAGACCTTCCAGAAGCAGGTACCCGGACTGATCGGCATGAGGCGTATGGTGTGCCTTCGACGAAATCTTCAGCATGCCCGCACATCCCCCACCGTGGTCACGCTGGGGTCGCACATCCGCACCGCTCCCCCCGCCGAAATCAGCACCCGTTGCGGCCGCGCCCTACTCGCCGGCATCACGGCGGCCGCTTGTGTGACGGTGATTTCGTCAAGGGCGCTGCTGCCATCCGCGTTATCCACCAAGCCACCAAGCCCACCAAACGTGGCTTTGGTACCGCCACTGTTCACGGCGATGCTGAGCGTGGACGCTGCTTCGGATCGACTCTTGCGGCTGACCTCCGAGCCGTCTGCCGCCGTCACCGTCCAGCCGGGGCCGTCCAGCGCAAAGGCAATGCGCTGGTTCCGCCGCACCGCCTCTGCCCGGGCGACCTGCAGGCCAGAAGCGATGTCCGTTGCTGCTTGCACAATGGCCCGATTTCTGACGAAATCCACTAAAGACGGAGCGGCAATGGCCATCACCACAGTCATGATCGACACCACCACCATCAGCTCGATCAGGGTAAAACCGCGATAAGCGGACAAGGAATCACGCCTCCGCATCTCAGCTCTCCTTGTGGGTGATCCAGTGAGGATCTGCGCCCCCCAAGGCGGCGGCGGCGGGCGCGGTACCCCATGCGGACGGAATGGCATCCGTGCCATGCCCGCCCGATTGATTGATTGTGAAGATAAAACCCTTGGCGCTCGCGGAAAACGTATAGCCCTGTCCATTGGACAGTGCAGTACAAGTCAGCGGATTGTTGTTGGCATCCGTGAAGTTGGCCACGCCGCAGGAGGTGGAGTCTGCAACATCGTTGTAACGGTGATTGTCCTGAAAGTACCGTTCCATGCGGACTGCAGCGTCCTGCAGCCCCTGTGTGAGCGAACTGGCCGTAGACTTCAGTACATAGTCCCGATACATCGGGATTGCGATGGCGGCGAGGATGCCAATGATGGCTACAGCCACCATCAACTCGATCAAACTGAAGCCGGTTTGGAGACGCGAGGATTGCACCGTGAGGTCCTCTGATCAGGTCGGTCGAGTTTATGAGAACTGTTAGTCATCAATCAAACGTTTTAGACGAAAGGCATATTTTTACCTGCCGGTGGTTAAACAAAAGGCCACACATTTGCATGTGCGGCCTTTTGTTTACGGCGGAAACCGAGTGACTACACGGTCTCTTGCAACTGCTTCAGGATGGCTGGATTCTCCAGCGTCGACACGTCCTGCGTAATCTCCTCCCCCTTCGCAATTGCACGTAGCAAGCGCCGCATGATCTTGCCGGAGCGAGTCTTGGGTAGGTTGTCGCCGAAGCGGATTTCATCCGGCTTCGCGAGCGCACCGATTTCGCTACCCACCCATTCGCGCAGGTTGGCGACGATCTTGGCGGCATCTTCACCGGACGGGCGGGCCCCCTTCAGCACCACGAAGGCGATGACGGATTCGCCCTTGATCTCGTGCGGCTTGCCGACCACGGCGGCTTCGGCGACCAGGGGGTTGGCGACCAGGGCAGATTCGATTTCCATCGTGCCCAGGCGGTGGCCCGAGACGTTCAGCACGTCGTCGATGCGACCCATGATCCAGAAGTAGCCCTGTTCGTCGCGGTGGGCGGAGTCGCCGGCGAGGTAGTACTTGCCGTTGAATTCGTCCGGGAAGTAGGACTTCTTGTAGCGCTCCGGGTCGCCCCAGATGGTGCGGATCATCGACGGCCAGGGCTTCTTGATCACCAGGTAGCCGCCCTTGCCAGGCTCCACCGGCGCGCCGGATTCGTCGACGATGTCGGCGATGATGCCGGGCAACGGCAGGGTGCACGAGCCTGGCTTGGCCGGCACGGCGCCGGGCAGCGGCGAGATCATGTGGCTGCCGGTTTCGGTCTGCCACCAGGTATCCACGATGGGGCAGCGGCTGCCGCCGACCTTTTCGTAGTACCACATCCAGGCTTCCGGGTTGATCGGTTCGCCCACCGTGCCGAGCAGGCGCAGGCTGGACAGGTCGTACTGGCTCGGCAGGTCACCGCCCAGCTTGATCAACGAGCGGATGGCGGTCGGCGCGGTGTAGAAGACGGTCACGCGGTGCTGTTCGATCATCTTCCAGAAGCGGCCGGCATCCGGGTAGGTAGGCACGCCTTCGAAGATGACCTGGGTTGCGCCGATGGCCAGCGGGCCGTAGGTCACGTAGGAGTGACCGGTGATCCAGCCCACGTCCGCCGTGCACCAGAAGATGTCGTTCGGCTTGTAATCGAACACCTGGCGCATGCTGTTGACCGCGCCCAGCAGGTAGCCGGCGGAGCTGTGCTGCACGCCCTTCGGTTTGCCGGTGGAGCCGGAGGTGTACAGGATGAACAGCGGGTCTTCGGCGTTCACCCATTGCGGTTCGCAGGTTTCCGGCTTGCCCTTGACCAGGTCGTGCCACCACAGGTCGCGGCCGATGGTCCAAGGGGCGTCTTCATGGACGGCGCGCTTGTAGACAATCACCCGTTCCACGCTGTCGCAGCCGCCCATGGCGAGTGCTTCGTCCACGGTAGCCTTGAGCGGCACCAGCTTGCCGCCGCGTACGCCTTCGTTGGCGGTGATGACCAACTTGGCGCGGGCATCGATCACGCGTTCCTGGATGCTCTTGGCGGAGAAGCCGCCGAACACCACCGAATGGATCGCGCCGATGCGGGCGCAGGCCTGCATGGCGACCACCGACTCGATGCTCATCGGCATGTAGACGACCACGCGGTCGCCCTTGGTGACGCCCAAGCTCAGCAAGCCGTTGGCGAACTGGCAAACGCGGCGGTGCAGCTCGGCATAGGTGACGCGGGTAACCGTGCCGTTGTCAGATTCGAAGATGATGGCCAGTTTGTTGGCCAACAGCGGCAGATGGCGGTCCAGGCAGTTGTAGGAGACGTTGAGCGAGCCGTCGGAGAACCACTTGTAGAACGGGGCCTCCTGCGAATCCAGCGTCTTGGTGAAGGGTTTCTGCCAGGTCAGCAGTTCGCGCGCCAGGTTGGCCCAGTAGCCCTCGTAGTCAGTGTTGGCCTGTTCGCAGAGGGTGTTGTAGGCCTCCATCCCGGCAACGTTCGCGCGCATGCGGAATTCGTCGCTGGGCGGGAAGACGCGCGTTTCGGTCAAGATGGAATCGATCGTGCTCATGATGCAGTCTCCTGGCGTGCTGGAATATGTGTTCTAGTGGGGGCCGGTTTTCAACCTGGCTCTGGCGAGGACCGATCCTCGCCGGAACCCCCTCGGCGTCTCCACTGAAGGGGCCCCTACCCTGTGGGCGTTTGTTCTTAATCGATGCCGCGATCCTTGGTTTCAGGTAGCAGCAGGGTGCCGGCTACGAAGGTGATCAGCGCGATCACCACCGGATACCACAGGCCGTAGTAGATGTCGCCGGTTGCCGCCACCATCGCAAAGGCGAAGGTGGGCAAGAGGCCGCCGAACCAGCCGTTGCCGATATGGTACGGGAGGGACATCGAGCTGTAGCGGATGCGGGTGGGAAACAGCTCCACCAGCCAGGCGGCGATCGGGCCGTACACCATGGTCACGTAGATGATCAGCAGCGTCAGCAGTGCAATCGCCTTGGGCTTGTCGACCTGCTTCAGGTCGGCTTCCTTCGGATAGCCTGCCTCGGTCAGCGCCTTGCCGATGGCCGCCTCGAATTCATCCTTCTTGGCCTTGGCCTCTTCCTTGGACAGACCGGCGCCTTCATAGCTCGGGACCACCACACTGCCGATCTTGATCTGCGACACGCCGCTGTCCTGATGGGCGTTGGCGTAGGGGATGCCCTTCTTGGCCAGATAGCCCTTGGCGATATCACAGGAGCTGGTGAATTTGGCCTTGCCCAGCGGATCGAACTGGAAGGAGCAGGTGGA
>CBIHQA010000382.1:0-4423 GCA_966211475.1 uncultured Neisseriales bacterium | reverse complement strand
TCAGATAGTCAAAATACACTTTGGCGCCGGTCCAGAAATCCTTGCCTGTATCGCCGTTCGGACCAGACAAATCAAGGACTTGCACCACATTGATCGGACCATCCTCGGCCGCAGACGCCGCCAGCGGCAACAGGAAAACAAGCGACAACAGCAGGGCACGCATGAAACACCTCGGGAAAGTCGGGGCCACGACTTTCCCACATCAATGTTATGTGCCGATGAAACGACCTGATCAATGCCATCCGGCCGATCGCGACATGCGCCTGGCTCGCGCCAAGTCGGCGCTGACCGAACCCTGTAACAGCTACCGGCGGCTTTCCTGGTGCGGCACGTCGATCAGTTGCCGCGTGCCGGCGACAACATCGTAGGTGTGGAAGGAATTCATGTTCCGCCCATACAAATGCAGGCTGACACACATTTCCCGATCCTCGGCGACGCCTGTCATATGGATATGGTCCGGATTCGGCACAAAACTGGTCACCGAGCCGGGGTTCAGCAAAATCACGCCCCCCGGCGCAAACGAATGCCCGAATTCCCCGCGATTTCGCCATCGACCGACATATAAGACCGTTCCTCGAGCAGCCCCTGGACGATGCCAACCACACCCCAGCTTCCATGGTCATGCACCGGCGTCCATTGACCCGGCAACCACACCAGCGCGAACAGCGACAAACTGCCATCGGCTGAAATATGAATCGCATTGCGCTGGTAGTGCTCCGGATTCGAACGAAAGTGATCCGGCTGCAGGAAGGACCGGTCGGAGTTCAGTAGGCGCCGCATCAACGGCGCAATCAACGTCACCCGATCCGCCGCATCTTCGTGACGGGCAATCACTGCATGTGCATCGGTGATAAAACGGTCCAGGGATGGTTCCACGGCGATCTCCAAGTCCGGAGCATGCGTTCCGAACGGGTTTGCGAATTCATGAGTACAACGATAGACGGTGTTGCCGGTCCATGAAGGGCAAGACTGCACGTTACAGCCTTATACGAAACTTCGCATAATTTTTATGCTGTCGTAATTGGAGTGCGCAATATAGGAACGGCGACGTAGCAATAGAAAAGTAGATACCAGCGCAGCCGCAACGCAAAGATCAAAGAAACCAAACAAACCGCTAGAAGCCTCACCGTTGCTAAATCCAGCAGCTCTGGCGACGTTATCAACCGGCAGCACATACAGGTAAATCCCTAATACCAGTGCAGCCGCCATTCCGCCGAATTTCTCAAAAATATCCCGCCAAACGTTACGTTCTTCTTCTGCTTTGCTTCGCTCAAAATGAGCAGCCGCCATTACTTGGGCAGCAGGCAATCCGAGAATACCGGCGACCTTCAAAGCCATCGAATCGTCGAAATGGGAACGTCCAGAACGGTAATTGCTGATTGTGGGCTGCCGAACCTCAAAGGCTTTGGCTAGTTGATAGTCAGAAGTAAGGCCCAGCTTGGATTTGCACGCATCCAAGTAATCATTTGTGGTCTTCATGCTCGCCCCGTCGAATTTGTCAAGTCCCGGTCCGAATGATAGTGCAATGTTCATGAACCTGCACTGAATAGCGGGTCTTGAACGTATAACAATCCTTGAACTAGTCTGATTGGGCCGGCGCGGTACTCCCACCGCGCCCCGTCCCGTCCGCGATCCACCGCGCCGGCTTTCTGACGACGGGACCATATCGACGGGACATCGACATGCCTGAAATTCTCACGATTGACCAACTGCGGCACGCAATCGAAGCACTGGACGTAGAAGCGCAACGGCTGGTGAACCTTGCTCAATCCCTGCACCACCTGGGCTATCGCGTTACCGGCGAAATCGGCGACGCGGCCCGCCTGCTGCACCGCCGCGCCGACATCCTGCGGATGCGCCTCAACTTCGCTGAACGCCACGCAGCCTAACGAGGGGCGCCACCATGAAACGCTTAGCCGGTTCCGAGCTTGCCTGTTTCGAAGTGGCGGGCCTCCTCCAAAAGCTCAAGATTCCGCAGGCCCATACTGGATGCGGTCTCGTCAAATCGGTCACGCTCGGGCGCACGTCGCCCGCGCCAGCCCCTTCCGTAACCGTAACCGTGCCGATGCTTCCGCTGTCGATGCGACAGCGCGAAGTGATCGGGCGGGCCTGCGTCCGCATCGCCGACACGATGGACATGCTGCAAGCGCTGTGCGACACGCTGGCGGCCGAAGAAATCGACCCGGCGAACGCTGATAGCGGCGCCGGCCGCATGTTCCGCAAGGGCGACCCGCGCCCGCTGGGTGCTGCCTACGGGCAGCTTGCCGCGCTCTATGCCGCGCTGACCGACATTGAACGCCAGGGCGGCCAGCCCCGTAAGCACTGAGGGCCGGCCATGAGTTGGGAAACGTTCGAGCTGATCTATTTCCGGGGCATAGAGGTTGTCGTGATGCTCTGGTTCATCGTCTTCCTGATCGGCGGGCTGTTCTGAACCATGTTGCTACTCGCCCACCGCAAGGTCCATAAGTCCGTCCGTGGCATCCGTCAGCAAGACGTTGAAGAGCTGGAGCGCTACGCCTCCGGCCTGATCCCCGCGCCGCTCCACCAGCAGTATCAAGCGGAATACGACCGCCGCGCCGCTGTCGACTGGTACGGCGCCGAACGCTGGCTGACCAGCGAGGCCCGCGACTGGCAGGGCAGGGGCAATGAAGCGGCCTTTCATAACTGGCTGGAGCGCTGCACCGGCACGGTCGGCCAGCCGGGCACGGTAGACGGCGACTTGCGGGCATTGGCTGACGAAGCAACCAGGGTCGCTGGCGGCTTGCTGCTGGACGACGGCAACGCGCCGGAGCTGGCGGCCATCCTTACGGAATTCCCCGGCGTTCAGATCGAAGGCCAGGACAATGCCGCGCAGGCCGCCCGCCTCAAATGCACGCGGGTCTGGCGCCGCAAGCTGCGGGTGAAGCATGCCCGTGAACTGGAAGCCCAGCACCGCGCCGACGGCGCCGTTTCCCGCCGCGCCGGCCTGTACGTGTCTGACGAAGCGGTGGAGCTGACGCGCGCGCAGTGGAAGCGCAACCGCGGATTGCTGGAGCTGATCGAAGCGACGAACGATGAGGGCATGTCCGCCACGCTGGCGGAGCTGTCCGACAAGGGCGTCAGCAACCCGGCCAACCGCCGCGCGGAACTGATGGTCAGGATTCGCGGCTTTGAAGAGGTCGCCAAGGTGGCGTGCCACGTCGGCATGTTCTACACGCTGACCGCGCCCAGCGCCTACCACCGCACCCACCACCACGGCCGCCCGAACGGCAAGTGGAACGGTTCCACGCCACGCGAAACGCAAGCCTACCTGTCGAAGGTATGGGCCAGGGTCCGGGCCGAATGGAAGCGAGAGGGCATCGCCCCATACGGCTTCCGCATCGCCGAGCCGCACCACGATGGCACGCCGCATTGGCATCTGTTGCTTTTCATGCCGGCCGCCCAGCGCGAAGCAACGTCGCGGATTTTCAGTGAGTACGCCTGCCAGGAAGCGCCGCAAGAAATCCGCCGCAACAAGGCGGTGCGCTTCAAGGCGGTTCGAATCGACTGGAGCCGGGGCAGCGCGGCCGGCTACGTGGCGAAGTACGTCAGCAAGAACATCGACGGCCGCCGCGCTGACGGCGCCGTGATCGCCGAAAAGGACTTCGAAGGCGCCGACACGCTGGCCGAAGGTGCCGAGCGCGTGCGGGCCTGGGCGTCAGTGTGGGGCATCCGCCAGTTCCAGCAGATCGGCAAGGCGCCGGTGACGCTGTGGCGCGAGCTGCGCCGACTGGCCCGCGACCTGGGCGAAGACAAGCTAACCGCCGACACGGCACACGCGCCGACCCGCCTTGCGTACCACGCCGACCGCGCCGAGTGGGCGGCATTCGTCAACGATCCCGGCCGCGCCCTGGTGGACCTTCACCGCGAGCCGGCGCCGGCAAACCGATACGGAGAGGAGGGCGGACAAGCCATCAAGGGCGTTGCCTACAACGATGGCGACAGCGTGCAACAGGTATTCGTGACGCGTTACCGGAAATGGGTTTTTGAAGTACGGGCGCGCCCCGCGCCCGCTTGGACTGGTGTCAATAACTGTACGGAGGAAAGACCGAAGCATGGAAAAAATCGAAGAACTCAAGACCACCTTGGAAGGGCTGAAGGAAGCCAGCATGTTCCACAAAGCCGCCATCGCGGAAACCGCGTTGGCTCTGGCCGTGGAATACATGGAAAGCCTGGAAACCCGTATCGCCAACCTCGAAAGCAAGGGGGCATAACGTGGCACGCAAACCGCTGATCGGGCACGTTGCCTGCGGGGTTTGCAATCACTCGGCCGCCGAAGTCCGCGAGGATAAGGGCGGCCGGGTGTACAGCTTTTGCCCGGAGTGCTACGGCCAAGTGTTCACCCGTGACGACCACCGGGACCGCCTGCTGCGGGCACGCATGCGCCCGGTGATCGAAGGCGAAG
>CBIHQA010000381.1:0-4439 GCA_966211475.1 uncultured Neisseriales bacterium | reverse complement strand
GGCCGGGCCCGCGTCGCCCCCCCGCCCCCCCCGCGTCCAGGCTACATACCGGGCCGAGAGTGGGATGCGACGGGCGATGCGGAGGCTCACATCTCGCGCGAGAAGGTCCGGCGCACGCCTTCCAGGTGGCGGCGCATCGCATTGCGTGCGCCGCTCGCGTCACGTGCCTTGATGGCTTCCAGGATCAGACGGTGGTCACGGCTGGTGTCTTCGAACAGCCGGCGGGTGACGAAGTGTTCTTCGAACTTCTCGTAGAGCGCCGTGCCGCGCTGATCCCACAGCATGGTGACGATGCGGACGAAGGCCTGGTTGCCGCTCATCTCCGCAATCTTCAAGTGAAAGCGGCGGTCGCCCGGATGCGTCGGTTCGTCCTCGTTGTGCTCGGCCTCCATCTGGGCAAGCGTGGCTTCCAGTTCGGTCAGGTCGTCGTCGGTGGCGTTCTTCGCCGCCAGCGAGGCGGTTTCGCATTCCACCAGCTTGCGGGCTTCCAGCAGTTCCAGCGGCCCGACTTCGGGCCAGCGCACGGTGGATTCGCCGTCCTCCTCTCCTTCGGCCAAGGCCGGCGCTGCCGGTAGCACGGTCACGCCGTTGCCGACGCGCACCGATACCTTGCCTTCCACTTCCAGCGCGATCAGCGCCTCACGCACCGAAGCACGGCTGACACCGAGCTGCTGCGCCAGTTCGCGCTCGGGCGGCAGGAAGCTGCCCGGCGGGAATTCGCCAGCGTCGATGTGTTTCTCGATCACTTCAGCAATCTGACGGTACAGACGCCGGGATTCGATCTGCGGTAGCGGTGCCATGGCTGCTCTGCCTGGATTCTTGGTGGGTTCCGCCGCGTTCCTATCAAGGAGGCAGCGTCGACGGTGCTCAGTATAACGGCTCGTTTGACTGGTTTAAAGGTTTATTGGTCTGACCATTGATCCACTGCTTGACAAGAGACCAAGCAGAGGAATATCGTTTGCTCACCGGTTCATTGGTCTGACCATTGATCCAAAAACAAAACACAGATACACCGAGGAGACAACATGGCTTCGCCGACCACCACCAGCCCCGCGCTGACCGGATACCTGCGTGCCGACGGCCGCAAAGGCATCCGCAATGTGGTGGCGGTCGCCTACCTGGTGGAGTGCGCGCACCACGTGGCGCGTGAAATCACCCTCTCCTTCCGCGACCAGCCGGTGCACCTGGTGGGCTTCCCGGGTTGCTATCCGAACGACTACGCCGACAAGGTGATGCGACAGTTGCTGACCCACCCGAACGTCGGCGCCGTGCTGCTGATCTCGCTGGGCTGCGAAAGCTTCAACAAGCGCGGGCTGGAAGCCGCCATCGCCGAGAGCGGTCGGCCGGTGCACACCCTGACCATCCAGGACAACGGCGGCACCCGCCGCACCATCGAGCAAGGCGCCGAATGGGTGCACTGGGCGCTGGACGACATCGGCAGCCAGCAACGCGTGCCGATGGACTGGTCAGAACTGATCGTCGCCACCATCTGCGGCGGCTCCGACGGCACCTCCGGCATCACCGCCAACCCGGCGGTCGGCCGCGCCTTCGACCGGTTGATCGAGGCCGGCAGCACCTGTCTGTTCGAAGAAACCGGCGAGTTGGTCGGTTGCGAATTCCACATGAAGCGCCGCGCCGCCACGCCGGAACTGGGTGAGGAAATCGTCCGCTGCGTGGCCAAGGCAGAGCGCTACTACAGCACGCTGGGACACGGCAGCTTCGCCCCCGGCAATGCCGACGGCGGCCTGACCACGCAAGAGGAAAAGTCGCTCGGCGCTTATGCCAAGAGCGGTGCCTCCCCCATTGCCGGCATCGTCAAACCCGGTGACGTGCCCCCGGCCGGCGGCCTGTACCTGCTGGACGTGGTGCCGGATGGCGAGGTGCGCTTCGGCTTCCCGAATATTTCGGACAACGCCGAGATCGTCGAACTGATCTCCTGCGGCGCCCACCTGACGCTGTTCACCACCGGGCGCGGCTCGGTGGTCGGCTCGGCGATCAGCCCGGTGATCAAGGTCTGCGCCAACCCGGCCACCTACCGCCGGCTGCCGGACGACATGGACATCAACGCGGGTCGCATCCTGGATGGCGAAGCCACGCTGGACGAGGTGGGCGAGGAAATCCTCGACACCATCGCGCATGTCGCCGCCGGCGAGCCGAGCGTGTCGGAAGGACTCGGTCACCAGGAATTCATCCTGACCTACAAGGCGTTCGAGCCGGTCGGCCCCGCCTGCCTCCCTTTGCGGGTCGTGCCGGTCGGCGTCTGAGCCCGCCACGACTGTCGCCCAAGCATACGATTACGAGGAGATCCCCCATGACAGGACGACTGGCCGGCAAGACGGCCTTCCTGACCGCCGCCGGACAAGGCATCGGGCGCGCCACCGCGCTGTCGTTTGCCGCCGAGGGTGCCACCGTCTGGGCCACCGACGTCAATGCCGACGCGCTGGCCACGCTGGACCACCCCGCCATCCGCACTCGCCAGCTGGACGTGCGGGACGGCGCCGCGATCAGCGCCCTGGCCGCCGAGATCGGCCGCGTGGACGTGCTGTTCAACTGCGCCGGCTTCGTCCACAACGGCACCATCCTGGACTGCGACGAGACCGCCTGGGACTTCAGCCTGGACCTCAACCTGAGCAGCATGTACCGCGTCACCCGCGCCTTTCTGCCCGGCATGCTGGCGGCGGGCGGCGGGTCGATCATCAATATGTCGTCAATGGCCTCCAGCCTGAAGGGCTTCCCCAACCGCTTCGTCTACGGCACCACCAAGGCGGCGGTGATCGGCTTCACCAAGGCGATCGCGGCGGATTTCGTGAAGCAGGGCATCCGCTGCAACGCGGTCTGCCCCGGCACGGTCGACACCCCGTCGCTGCGCGGCCGCATCGCCCAGGCCGCCGACCCGGTGCAGGCGGAGAAAGACTTCATCGCCCGCCAGCCGATGGGCCGGTTGGCCACCGTGGACGACATCGCGCCGCTGCTGGTCTACCTGGCCAGCGACGAATCGCGCTTTGTGACCGGATCGGCCTGCTCGGTGGACGGTGGGGTAACTATTTAGCGGCACCGCGATTGGTAGGATGCGTCAAGCCCCTTTGATTAACTCAGGGCCGGACGCATCACACGCCGCAAACGATGCGTCCGCTTCGCTTGACGCATCCTACCAACCCAAACGTATTGCAAGAGGACAACTGATGAAACTGGTTCGTTACGGCAACGCAGGGCAAGAGCGCCCCGGCCTGATCGGCAGCGACGGCCTGCTGCGTGACCTGTCGATGCTGTTGCGCGACATCGACGGCGACACCCTGTCGCCGCGCACCCTGCACGCCCTGTCGCTGCTGGATGCCGACCGCCTGCCGGTGGTCGAGGGCGACGTGCGCTACGGCTGTCCGGTAGCCGGCATCGGCAAGATCGTCTGTGTCGGCCTGAACTACGCCGATCACGCCGCCGAATCCGGCATGCCGGTGCCGCCCGAACCGGTGCTGTTCATGAAGGCAACCACCTCCATCACCGGCCCGAACGACCCGGTGACCATCCCGCGCGATTCGAAGAAGACCGACTGGGAAGTCGAACTGGGCGTGGTCATCGGCCAGACCGCCCGCTACGTCGACGAAGCCGACGCGATGAACTACGTGGCCGGCTACGCGGTGATCAACGACGTGTCGGAACGCGAATTCCAGCTGGAACGCGCCGGCCAGTGGGACAAGGGCAAGGGGTGCGACACCTTCTCGCCGATCGGCCCGTGGCTGGTCACTCGCGACGAAGTGGCGGACCCGCACAACCTGTCGATCTGGCTGGAGGTGAACGAGCGCATGGTGCAGAACAGCAGCACCCACCAGCTGGTCTTCCGCATTCCGAAGCTGGTGTCCTACATCAGCCAGTTCATGACCCTGCAGCCGGGCGACGTGATCAGCACCGGCACCCCGCCGGGCGTCGGCCTGGGCCAGAAGCCGGAACCCTGGTACCTGAAGCCGGGCGACCGCATGCGGCTCGGCATCCAGGGGCTGGGCGAGCAACGGCAGGTGTGCCAAGCCTGGAACGCCGTATCCCAGGGCTGACCATCAGCACGGCCATACAGGCCAACCGAATACAGATCGTCGCCGGCCCGTTGGACATCAGGCATCCGGCAAGACGACGCAGCGGTAGAGGAGAACATGGAACAGATCCAGGCAGAAATCGGGATGGATGCCGGTGGGCCCGAGGTCGGCGTGAACCGCGCCGATCCGCCGCCCCCGCAGGCCACCCGCGACGTGCTGCTGTCGCTGGAGCAGGTCACCAAGCGCTTTCCCGCCGTGCTGGCGCTGGACGGCGTGAGCTTCGACCTGCGGCGCGGTGAGGTGCACGCGGTCTGCGGTGAAAACGGCGCCGGCAAGTCCACGCTGATGAAGGTGATCAGCGGGCAGTACCAGGCGGACGGCGGCCGCATCGTCTACAAGGGCCGCGAATGCCAG
>CBIHQA010000380.1:0-4441 GCA_966211475.1 uncultured Neisseriales bacterium | reverse complement strand
GCCCGTGGCTATCGCACCGACCTGGCGCTCGCCTCGCTGTATTCCGCCCTGAACAAACTGTTCGACATCCTTCCGGAAATCCTGATCGGCGTAGCAGTCGATGTGGTGGTCAACCGGCAAGGCTCCTTCCTCGCCCGCCTGGGTCTGACCAGTACCGAATCGCAGCTGGTCTGGCTGGGCATCCTCACCGTGCTGATCTGGGGGGGCGAATCGTTGTTCCAGTACCTATACGATGTCAAGTGGCGAAATCTCGCACAGAACCTGCAGCACGACCTGCGGCTGGATGCCTACGGACACGTCCAACAACTGGAAATGGCCTATTTCGAGAACCAGAGCACCGGCCGGCTGCTGTCGATCCTGAACGATGACATCAACCAGATGGAGCGCTTCCTCAACGGTGGCGCCAACTCCATCATCCAGGTGGTTTGCTCGTCGGTGCTGGTGTC
The DNA here is from genome assembly GCA_966211475.1 of uncultured Neisseriales bacterium. Lineage (GTDB taxonomy): Bacteria > Pseudomonadota > Gammaproteobacteria > Burkholderiales > Leeiaceae > Leeia. Next base: position 3,995 of record CBIHQA010000380.1, on the reverse strand, counting down.
GGGCGTGTTCTTCGCGCTGGCACCGGGCGTGGCGCTGATCTCGCTGCTGCCGGTGCCGGCCATCCTGTTCGGCGCCTTCTGGTTCCAGCGACAGCTGCAACCGCGCTACAAGGCGGTGCGCGAGGCGGCTGGCGTGCTCAACGGGCGGCTCAACAACAACCTGCTGGGCATTGCCACCATCAAAAGTTTCGCTCGCGAAACCTTCGAGCTGGGCCATATCGAAGGCGCCAGCGATGAATACCGCTCTCGCAATGCCGGTGCCATCAAGGTGGCCTCCGCCATCACGCCGGTGATCCGCATGGCGATTCTGGCGGGCTTCGTCGCTACCCTGGTGTACGGCGGTTTCCTGACGCTCAACGGCAAGCTGGCCGTCGGCAGCTACAGCGTGCTGGTGTTCCTGACCCAGCGTCTGCTGTGGCCGCTGACCGGGCTCGCCGAAATCTCCGACCTCTACCAGCGCTCCATGGCGTCGATCGACCGGGTGCTGAACTTGCTCGATACGGAAATCCGCATCCCCTACGGTGGCGAACCGGTCGCCCCTGCGACGGCAAAGGGGGACGTCCGCTTCAATCAGGTGCGCTTTGGCTACAACCTGGCGGATGACGGGTCCGGCAACGGGCAGATCGTGCTGCACGACATCGATCTGACGGTACCAGCGGGCCAGACGGTGGCCTTCGTTGGTAGTACCGGTTCCGGCAAGAGCACGCTGGTGAAGCTGCTGTTGCGCTTCTATGCGCCCCAGCAAGGCCAGTTGCTGCTGGGTGGTCACGACATCCAGGGGCTGGACCTGCAAGGCCTGCGCCGCTCCATCGGCTACGTCAGCCAGGATACCTTCCTGACCGACGGATCGGTGGCGGAGAACATCGCTTACGGCAAGCCCGATGCCAGCCGCGAAGAGATCGTTGCCGCAGCCAAGGCCGCCGAGGCGCACGCCTTCATCCTGTCCCTACCGGATGGCTACGACACCCGGGTCGGCGAACGCGGGCAGAAGCTTTCCGGCGGCCAACGTCAGCGCATCGCGCTGGCTCGGGCGGTGCTGAAGAACCCGCCCATCCTGGTGCTGGACGAGGCCACGTCCGCCGTGGACAACGAAACCGAAGCGGCCATCCAGCGCTCGCTCGATCACATCGCGATCGGCCGCACTACGCTGGTGATCGCCCACCGCCTGTCCACCGTGCGGCATGCCCACATGATTCATGTGATGGAAAACGGTCGCATCGTGGAAAGCGGCACTCACGATCTGCTACTGGCCCGCAACGGCGTCTATGCACGGCTGTGGCGCCTGCAGACCGGCGAGCTTCGCGGCGACGAAGACCAATCCGAGATGGTCGAAGCCCCCGCGCCGGCATGAGCGCAGCCGGCTATTGCGGCCGCTTTGCCCCCTCCCCGACCGGGCCGCTGCATTTCGGGTCCTGGCTGGCCGCGCTGGCCAGCTACCTGGATGCGCGGCACCAGCACGGACGCTGGCTGGTTCGGATAGAAGACCTGGACCCACCCCGGGTCCAGCCCGGCGCGGCGGATGCCATTCTCGCCCTGCTGGAAAGAAACGGGCTCAACTGGGATGGTGAGGTCTGGTGGCAAAGCCGGCGCAGCGCGCAGTACGAAGCCGCCTTGCAGCGACTGCACGCCACCGGCTGGCTCTACCCCTGCGCCTGTTCCCGCAAGGAAGTCAGCGAAATCGCCCATGCCGGCGTGGAAGGCCCGGTCTACCCGGATACCTGCCGCCGCGGCACCGGCGGCCGCCCGGCAAGGGCGTGGCGCTTGCAGACACCCGACGAGCCGATCTGCTTTGACGACCGCATCCAGGGCCTGCAAACCTACCAGCTACACCACGAGTTGGGGGATTTCGTGCTCAAGCGGGCCGACGGTCTGTATGCCTATCAGTTGGCCGTGGTGGTCGACGACGCTGAACAGCACATCACTGACGTAGTGCGCGGCCTCGATTTGATTCACTCCACGCCGCGGCAGATCTGGCTGCAATGCTGCCTGTCGCTGCCAACGCTACGCTACGCGCACCTGCCGCTGGCGCTGAATGAGGCAGGGCAAAAACTCAGCAAGCAGAATCTGGCACGCCCCATCGAAAGCTGGACGCCCGAAGCGTTGTGGCTGGCCGGGCTGGATTTCCTCGGCCAGCCCGTCCCACAGGAATTGCGGCGGGCACCGATGGCGGACCTGCACGCCTGGGCCGTCGCGCATTGGGACATCAGGAGCGTCCCCCAGGCCGGCCAGCTGTCGCCCGACTACCTCACCCCGTAAGACCCACAGGTCAATCGAACATCGGGTCCAGTGCCTCGGCCAGTCGGGCCACCGGGAAGATTTCCATCCCGTCGATCCCCTGCTTCGGCGCATTGGCGACCGGCACCACCGCGACCTTGAAACCGAGCTTGGCCGCTTCCTTCAGCCGCTCCAGGCCGCGCTGCACCGGGCGGATCTCGCCCGCCAGCCCGACCTCGCCGAACACCACCAGCTTGTCCTTGAGCGGCCGGTTCTTATAGGACGAGATCACCGAGGCCAGCACCGCCAGGTCGGCCGCCGGTTCCATGATGCGCACGCCGCCCACCGCGTTGATGAATACGTCCTGGTCGAACAGCGCCATGCCAGAATGCCGGTGCAGCACCGCCAGCAGCAGCGCTAGCCGGTTGGTTTCCAGCCCGGCGGCGAGCCGCTTGGGATTCATGCCGTGGGCGTCGTCGACCAGCGCCTGCACCTCCACCAGCAAGGGCCGGGTTCCCTCCTGCGTGACCAGCACGCAGGTGCCCGGCACCGGCTCCCGGTGACCAGACAGGAACAGCGCAGACGGATTGGTGACCGCCCGCAGCCCCTTGTCGGTCATCGCGAACACGCCCAGCTCATTGACCGCCCCGAAGCGGTTCTTGAAGGCCCGCACCAGCCGGAAGCTGGAGTGGGTATCGCCCTCGAAATAGAGCACCGTGTCCACGATGTGCTCCAGCACCCGTGGCCCGGCCAGCGTGCCTTCCTTGGTCACGTGCCCCACCAGGATCAGCGTGGTGCCGCTCTCCTTGGCAAAGCGGGTGAGCTGAGCGGCGCATTCCCGCACCTGCGCCACGCTGCCCGGCGCGGAAGAGAGCGCTTCCGAATACACCGTCTGGATGGAGTCGATCACCGCCACCTGCGGCGCCGCGGATTTGAGGGTGGCCAGCACCCGTTCGAGCTGGATCTCCGCCAGCAACTGCACGCCGCCGGTCTGCACCGTCAGCCGCTTGGCGCGCAAGGCCACCTGCTGAGCCGATTCCTCACCCGTCACGTAGACGGTGCGGACCGACTGCGCGAGCTGCGACAAGGTCTGCAGCAGCAGGGTCGACTTGCCGATGCCCGGATCACCGCCCAGCAGGATCACTGCGCCGGAGACCAGTCCGCCGCCCAGCACCCGGTCGAACTCCGAGATGCCAGTCGGCGTGCGCGGTACGTCCTGCGCCTCCACCTCGGCCAGCGCCTGCAGGCGGCTCGGGCCGGCCAGACTCTGGAAGCGCGACGGCGCCGGCTCGGCCACTGATTCGACCAGCGTGTTCCACTGCTGGCAATGCGGGCACTGGCCTTGCCACTTCGGCGAAGTACCACCGCATTCGTTGCAGACGTAGAGGGATTTGCTGCTTTGCTTGGCCATGCCGGAACGCCTGAGGAAAACCGTCGCATGCTACCTGAAACCGTCGGACCTTGGCGCTGGCGACGTGGCGGGCAACCATCATCCGTCCTGCCCTTGCCCTCCGTCGTGAAATCGCTTTTTACAGCTCGATGCCGTCTGTCACGGCTGATTAATGGCCGGTCTGCGCCATCGTCATGCGGCGGTGATAGAGTGGACTGATCCTCTTGGCATCGTGTGCGACCATGGCAACCTCCCCGCTCCTGCGTGTCGGCCTCACGCTCACCCTGCTACCCTGCCTGGCACTGGCCCGGCCAATGGGAGAGGACGAAGCCCGCCACCTGCTCAACCGCACCGGCTTCGGCCCGGACCGCACAGCCATCCAGCAATTCGC
>CBIHQA010000379.1:0-4441 GCA_966211475.1 uncultured Neisseriales bacterium | reverse complement strand
CGCCTGGCTGCTGCGGCGGAGAGAAGGAGGTCACCACGATATCAGGCTGTGACATGGCTTGGACTACCTAAGTGATACGTTGCCCGGAGGGCCTGTGAGAGCCATATCGCCCAGATGAAGCTGAAGACGGAATCCGGGTGTGGCTCTTCGTAGCGCCGGTTCCCCGGATTCCGCCTTCGGCTTCATCCGGGCTACAGGCTGTTTCATTCAAACCGTGTTGACATCACCTCGCTCGCGAAGCGAGGCCCCCTCGCCGGCGGGCGAGGGCGGGGGGAGTGGGATGAGGTCAGAGAAGCAGCGACACCCCTCTGATCCCTAAATCAGTCGGGCTTTGCCCGACGCCACTCCCCCGATGGATACCAACCAGACGCTGCTGCTTACTGCCAGTGGCCGCCGCGGCCCAGCTGGTTGAGTTGCTGATCCAGTTGCGCCAGCGCTTCGGTGCCCTTCGCCTTGCCGGCCAGCACATCGTGCGCGGCATTGAAGAAGGCGTTGCTCACCTGGTTGTACTTGGAACCGGTCACGGTCGACGGGCGGCCCACCGCGCTGGTGAACACGCCATACAGATCACCCATGAACGGGTTCACCCGCACGATGTCCGCATCCTTGTACAGGCTGGCGATGGTGGGGTTGAAGGAGGCTTCCATCGCGCGGCGCTTCTGCTCTTGCGCGCTGGTCAGGTACATCACCAGGTCGGCCGCCAGCTTCTGGTTCTTGGAGTACTTGGACACCGCCAGTTGCCAGCCGCCCAGCGTCGCCGCCGGCTTGCCCTTGTCACCGCCCTTCGGCAGCGGGGCCACGCCCACCTTGCCCTTGATCGGGCTATCGGCCTGCTGCGCCAGCGACCAGGCGTACGGCCAGTTGCGCATGAACACCGCGTTGCCGGCCTGGAACAGGCCACGGGACTCTTCCTCGGCATAGTTCAGCACGCCGTCCGGGGTGATGGTGCCTACCCAGCTGCGCGCCAGGTCCAGTGCCTTGGCGGCACCGGCGTTGTTGATGGTGACCTTGCCGGATTTATCGACCACCTGGCCGCCGCCGTGGCTGACCACCCATTCCAGCGCGTCGCAGGTCAGGCCTTCATAGGCACGGCCCTGGAACACATAGCCCCACATCTTGTTGTCGCCCGCGGCTTTGCGTTCGCTTTCCTGGATCTTCTTGGCGGTGGCGGTCAGCTCATCCCAGCTCGACGGCACCTTGGCGCCATATTTGTCCAACAGGTCTTTGCGGTAGTAGAGCAGGCCGGCGTCGGTGAACCAGGGCATGGCCACCAGCTTGCCGTTCAGCGTGTTGTTGGCGACGATGCCAGCGAAGTGGTCCTTCTCGGCACCCTTGGTGTAAGGCTTCAGATCGATGAGGTGATTGGCGAGGATGCCGGGCCACACCACGTCGATCTGGAACACATCGATACGGTCGGAGCCGGAGCTGAAGATCTGCTGGTAGAGCGCGAGGCGTTCGGTGCCATCGTTCGGCGTGGCAACCACGTTCACCTCGTTGCCGGTCTTTTTCGCCCAGGCGGCAGCGCCCGACTTGCACATTTCCAGCTCTTGGCCGACGGCGCCGCAAGAGATGGAGATTTTGGCTGCGTGAGCGGACAGCAGGGACGAGGACAGGGCAACGGCGGCCAGGACGGCCGTGCGCTTCAACTTCATGGCGGGTCTCCTTCGTTGGGTGAGCACGCGGTCGACTGCCGCGATTGGCTGCAAATGTGCCGCACAAAACGAACAAAGTCAAACATTAAATCGAACAATTTTGTGAGATGAGTGACTGCCGCACCGCAGCAAATCGCGTAAGCCCGCACGGCATCTGTATCTCATTCGGATGAGGCTGATGAAGATTGTCGGTGTTGTTCGATATTGTTCGAAAAATGAATGCGCAATCAACTTCCTGCCAAAACGAACACGACCGCCCATCAGGCGGCCGTGAAGCGGAAACAGCAGTGTCAGATCGCTACCAGAACCCACATGCCCGCTCGGACATTGCCGGCGCGGAGATCATTCCGCGGTGGTCGGATCAATGGTGTTCACCACCTCGGAAACCCGGTTGGCGGGGAAGCCACCTAGCGTCGCATGGCGACGCACCGTCGCCTCGTCGGGGGCGATGTAGACACAGTAGATCTTGTCGTCCGTCACATAGCTGTGGAGCCACTGGATCTGCGGCCCCATGTCGGTCAGTACGGCGCACGACTTCTGCGAGATCGACTTCAGATCCTGGGACGACAGCTTGCCCGCCCCCGGCAGCTCACGTTCGATCACATATTTGGGCATGAGATGCTCCTTCCATGATCACGATGGGATCGCGCGGGAAGAGATTCCCGGCAAGCCAGTGTGAGACGGCAGACCCAGCCACAACAAGGGCCGTTCGTCCTGGGGCGAGATGTAGCCGCGGAACGGCGGCCAAGCCGGCAGCGAATTGGCTTGTCGACCCAACCGTTCACTAATCGGAACGACCGCCCGCAACCGGATGGTCAAATGTAACAAGTTGTTATTGTCAATGTAATTTGACAAAGTCATAATGCGGCATTTGCCGCGCCGCTCAGACGGTACGTGGCTTTCCTACGATTTCCTAACTGAAGGTTGATCCGAATGAGCAAGGTCAAAATCGCTGTCGCCGGCATCGTCGTGCTGGGCGCGGCAGCGGCAGGCGGCACGTACTACGCCGGGCAGAAGGCGCAAACCGACATCAAGGCCGCGCAAGCCTGGTTCGTCAACGACCTGGTCAAGCCGTGGGCCGGCGACAAGGTCCGCATCGAAAACGCCAGCTACAGCCAAGGCCTGTTCAGTTCGGAAAGCCGCTTCGACGTGGTGGTGCAAGGCATCCCCGGCAAGGAAGGCGCAACCCTCGAACCGGTGCGCCTGCCGGTCCGCCAGCTGATCCAGCACGGCCCGTTGGTGAAGTCGGTCGATGGCTGGGGCACCGGCTGGTACAACGTCGAATACAAGCTCGACCTGTCGCCGTTCTACGCCACCGCGCCCGAACTCAAGAAATGGGTCACCGACCATCCGGACCTGGTCACGATCGGCTACAAGGTGGCCTTCAATGGCGAGCGTCAGGGCTACCTGTCCCACCGCGAGCTGAAGGCGGATCAGAATGGCGAATACGTCGAGATCGCCCCGTCCGTCCAGCGCTTCACTTACTCCGAAGCCATGGACCGCATCGCCTACGACATCAACCTGCCGAAGGTGGTGATCAAGGGCAAGGACAAGACCGAAGTCACCATGGAAGGCCTGCACTACGTCGGCGAAACCACCCCGGTCCAAGGCAAGCTGAACTTCCTGAATGGCGGCACCGAGTTCCACCTGGCAAAGCTGCTGGTGAACTACACCGCGCCGAAACCGGCGGTCGATCCGGTGCTGGGTGACCTGGGCGAAAGCGGCGAGGCTGAAACCGCGGCTTCCGACGTTGCCACGTCTGCCCCGGTACAACCCGCGCCGGTGGCCGATGCCCGCAAGCAACTGCAACTGGAAGACCTGCACTTCAAGTTCGCCGGCACGCTGAAGGACGAGTTCTTCGACCTGGCTTACAACTACGGCCTGGGCAACTGCGTGCAGTGCCCGGACTTCGCGATCAACAAGAAGCCGGTGAAGAGCGTCGAGTTGGCGTTTTCGCTGAACCACTTCCATGCCCCGTCGCTCAGCGCGATGAACGATTCGCTGATGGGCATGTACAAGACCACCTTCCTGGAGTCCATGCAAGGCAATCCGCGGAGCTTCGACACCAACAAGCTGGCCGGTCAGGCGATGGGGATGGGCATGGTGATGCTGGCCAACCTGACCACCCTCGCCAAGAAGGACCCGGAGATCAACATCAGCAAGTTCTCACTGAAGACCGCTGACGGTGCCGAAGCCTCCGGCAACATGGTCTACCGCCTGAAGGGCTTGACCGACCAGGACATCGCAGCCGGCAATGTGGACACGATCCTCAAGCGCCTGTTCGCCGAAGGCAAGGCCACGATCCCCGAGAGCCTGATCGAACCGGCTTCCACCTCGCACGAAATGATCGCCAAGATGGTCAAGGCCGGCTGGGTGAAGCAAGGTGGCGGCAACCTGCAATATGCCTTCAAGTTCGAAGGCGGCAAGATCAGCATCTTCGACAAGCAGTACCAGAGCGTCGAGGAACTGAAGACCAACGCGTTGACCATGCAGCAATAAGCTGGTGCTTCTGCGGTGACAAAAGGCGCGGGCAACCGCGCCTTTTTGTTTGCATCAGCCGGTGCTGCGGCCGGTACATCAGCAGACGCCTTGCCGAGGCCATCAAAGACAACGGCCCGGCATGGTATCCATGCCGGGCCGCGAAGGCTGCAACCCGGGAATCAGAGCGTGGCAGCCAGGGCCTGCTCGATGTCCTCCAGGATGTCGTCGATGTGCTCGATGCCGATCGACAGCCGCACCGTCTCCTCCGACACGCCCGCTTTGGCCAGCTCCGCCGGCGACAGCTGACG
>CBIHQA010000378.1:0-4463 GCA_966211475.1 uncultured Neisseriales bacterium | reverse complement strand
TGGAACGGCATGGAGCTGGCGGCGGCGATCCGGCTGCACCCGGCCTATTTCAGCCTGCCCATCGTGTTCCTGTCCGCCGAGGAGGATGTCTCCCGGCAGCTCGCCGCCATGCGTCACGGTGGTGACGAATTCCTCACCAAGCCGATCGACCTGAACCACCTGGTCGGGCTGGTCCGCGCCCGCGTGGCCCGTTACCGGCAACTGCGCAGCCTGATGCTGCAAGACAGCCTGACAGGCGTACTCAACCATGCTGCGGTGGTCAGCCAGTTGGGCGTGCTGCTCTCCCGCGCGGTGCGCACCGGCCAGCCGCTGTCGGTGGTGATGCTCGACCTCGACCGCTTCAAGCATGTGAATGACCACTATGGTCATCCGGTCGGGGACCGGGTGCTGAAGAGCCTGACCTTCATGCTCAAGCAGCGGCTGCGCGCTTCCGACGTGGTCGGCCGCTTCGGCGGGGAAGAGTTCGTGTTGCTGATGCCGGATACCGATACGGTACAGGCCGAGCAGGTGGTGGATGCGCTGCGGCAGGCATTCAGCAAGCTGGACCAGCGGGCAGCGGACAGCGTGTTCCAGGTCAGTTTCAGCGCAGGGGTCGCGGGCATCAACAACCATCCTACGCAAGCCACCGCGAACGATCTCATTGCAGCGGCCGACCAGGCGCTTTACCAGGCGAAAGAGTCCGGCCGGAACCGGGTGGTGGTCTACCGCGGAGGCAGCATCGACATATCGCCTCGCCCGTCTGCTGCAGGGGCGAGCGAGGCGTGAGGTCGTCGCAACCAGTCGGCCTGGCGGTACGGACCGACTACAACCGCCGGAAGATTTCCCAGCGGGCAGTGCCGGAGACCACGTAGGGTTCGATCTCCTTGCCCCAGGCCTTGTGGGCATCGATCATCGCCAGCTTGTCCCAGGCGGCGTTCAGTTCTGTCAGGTCCTTGACCTCGACTTCGGTTTCCACTGCGGATTCGTTGGCGCCGATCGAACCGGTCATCAGCCGGCTGTTCTGTTCGGTCCAGCCGACCTGCGGACCGATCTCCCGCATCCATTTGCGCATCAGGTCGATGGCGGTCTGCTTGTAGCCGAAGCGCACATCGATATGCCAGCGAGCAACCATCATGATGGTCTCCTTTTAGGACCAGACGGGCCTCTGTTCTAGACCCGCCAGCGAAAGGAGCCAAGCCGCGGCGACAGGCGGCCTCGGTGGTCGGAAAAGCTCAGGTGGGGGTCGCGGCGCGCGCCGGCAGTTCGCGGATCGCAGCGGCGTTACTGGGCGAGAAGACCTTCTCGGCGGCCTGTTGCCAGGGAAGCCAGGTGTAGGACAGGTGCTCCAGCGGCGCGAGGCGTGCCGGCACGGGCGTCGGCACCAGCAGGCCGAACACGTGTTCGCGGTTGGTGGTGACGCCGGGCTGGTAACGGTGCAGCCATTCCGGCCAGATCACGTAGTCGGTGTGATAGTGCCAGTCGGTCAGCACGAAGCTGGCGGCATCCAGGCCGGTTTCCTCGGCGACTTCGCGTCGGGCGGTATCGGCGAGCGATTCGTCACCTTCGCGGCTGCCGGTCACCGACTGCCAGTAGCCCGGCCGGTCGGCGCGCTCCAGCAGCAGGACCTGCAAATCCGGCGTGTGGATGACGACGAGGGTGGAGACGGGCTGCTTGTACATGGATCGGGCTAGGGGCTGAAGCGAGAGGGTGCCAATTGTATCGGGAAATGATGACAGCGCGTGGCAGGCAGCGTCTTTCCCCCATCTTGCGACATCCTCGTTCGAATGCGTGATGTCCCTAGGTGCGGGCTGAAGCATCGGCGCATATAATACCGCCCAAACTACAAGTCCATTACATACCGGGGCATCCTGCCCAGACGCTGGCCTGATCGGCTGCGCGGGCACGAGACAACATGCGACATACGGCTTATCCGCCTTGCCTGCCGGCCTTCCCAGTGCCGGGTTCATGCGTTGCTTGGACGTTCCTCCGGTTAAGTAAAACAACTCATCCTTTCCCACCATACGACCGTCACTGCTCAGGAGCTACGCATGGATGACGAGCTGCGCAAGAGCGCGCTGGAGTATCACCGCTATCCCACCGGCGGCAAGATTCAGATTTCCCCCACCAAGCCGATGGCCACCCAGCGTGACCTGTCGCTCGCCTACTCCCCTGGTGTGGCTGCCGCGTGCGAAGCCATTGTCGAAGACCCGCGCGAAGCCGATACGCTGACCGCTCGCGGCAACCTGGTTGCCGTGATCTCCAACGGTACCGCTGTGCTGGGTCTGGGCGACATCGGCCCGCTGGCCGGCAAGCCGGTGATGGAAGGCAAGGGCGTCCTGTTCAAGAAGTTCGCCGGTATCGACGTGTTCGACCTCGAAGTCGATCAGAAAGACCCGGAAAAGCTGGTTGAGATTATCGCCGCGCTGGAACCGACCTTCGGCGGCATCAATCTGGAAGACATCAAGGCGCCCGAGTGCTTCTACGTCGAGAAGAAGCTGCGCGAGCGGATGAAGATCCCCGTTTTCCACGACGACCAGCACGGTACCGCCATCGTCGCGGGTGCCGCCGTGGTCAACGGCCTGAAGCTGATCGGCAAGAAGATCGGTGATGTGCGCGTGGTGGTCAGTGGCGCGGGCGCGGCGGCCATCGCCTGCCTGGACCTGCTGATCGCGCTGGGCCTGAACATCAGCAATGTGCTGGTGTGTGATTCCAAGGGCGTGATCTACAAGGGTCGCGAAGACGAAGCGCGCATGGACGAAACCAAGCTGCGCTTCATGAAGGACACCCCGCACCGCAGTCTGAAGGATGCGATTGCTGGCGCCGACATCTTCATGGGCCTGTCCGGTCCGAAGCTGGTCACCCCGGAAATGGTCCAGAGCATGGCCAAGGACCCGATCCTGCTGGCGCTGGCCAACCCGGAACCGGAAATCCTGCCGCCGCTGGCGAAGGAGGCCCGTTCCGACGTGATCATCTGCACCGGCCGTTCGGACTACCCGAACCAGGTCAACAATGTGCTGTGCTTCCCCTTCATCTTCCGTGGCGCGCTGGACGTCGGCGCAACCACCATCAATGAAGAGATGAAGCTGGCCGCCGCCCGTGCCATCGCCGAGCTGGCGCATGCCGAGCAGTCCGACGTGGTGGCCTCGGCCTACGCGCAGGAATCGCTGTCCTTCGGCCCGGACTACCTGATACCGAAGCCCTTCGACCCGCGCCTGATCATCAAGATCGCGCCGGCCGTGGCCAAGGCGGCAATGGATTCCGGCGTGGCGACCCGCCCGATCCAGGACTTCGGTGCCTACATCGACCAGCTGACCCAGTTCGTCTACCGCACCAACATCTTCATGAAGCCGGTGTTCGCAGCGGCCAAGAAGGCGAAGAAGCGCGTCGTCTACGCCGAAGGCGAAGACCTGCGCGTGCTGCACGCGGTGCAGGCGGTGTCGGACGAAGGCCTGGCCTTCCCGGTCTTGGTCGGCCGTCCGGCGGTGATCCAGCAACGGATCGAAAAGCTCGGCCTGCGCATCCGCCCGGGCGAGCACTTCGAGCTGGTCAACCCGGAATACGACCCGCGCTACCGCGAATACTGGCAGCTTTACTACGAGCTGATGCAGCGCAAGGGCATCTCGGTGGAAGACGCCAAGCGTGAAGTACGCCGCCGCGTGACCGCGATTTCCGCACTGATGCTGCGCCGCGGCGAAGTCGACGCGATGCTCTGTGGCATGATGAGCCATCACCATCATCATCTGCAGACCGTGCGCGACCTGCTGGGCTACGCACCGGGTGCCAAGACGATGGCGGCGATGAACGCGCTGATCCTGCCGTCCGGCAACATCTTCATTGCCGACACCTACGTCAACCACGACCCGAACGCCGAGCAACTGGCCGACATCACCATGATGGCGGCCGAGAGCGTGCGCCGTTTCGGCATCGTGCCAAAGGTGGCGCTGCTGTCGCACTCCAGCTACGGCAGCCTGGATTCGCCGACCTCGATCAAGATGCGCGAAGTGCTGCGCCTGCTGAACGAGCGCGCGCCGGATCTGGAAGTCGACGGCGAAATGCACGGCGACGCGGCCCTGTCGGAAGACATCCGCGGCATGATCTTCCCGAACTCGCGCCTGAAGGGCCGGGCCAACCTGCTGATCATGCCGACGCTGGATGCCGCCAACATCTCCTTCAACCTGTTGAAGACCAGCGCGTCCGACGGCGTTACCATCGGCCCGATCCTGCTGGGTTGCGGCAAGCCGGTGCACATCCTCACCCCGACCAGCTCGGTGCGCCGCATCGTCAACATGACCGCCTTGGCGGTCGTGGACGCGAGCTGCGAGGTTTAAGGGGGTTCCCGGGTGCTGATGGGCGCAAAGCAAGGGCTGCAGCACTGCAGAAGGCCATATCTGCAGATGGGCGCAAAGCAAGCTTTGCTGGTTTGATGGACGGCAACCCATCCGCAGCCTCCCTGAGACTTTCCCCACCCTCCGACTCCCGCCCTC
>CBIHQA010000377.1:0-4478 GCA_966211475.1 uncultured Neisseriales bacterium | reverse complement strand
GGCTCTGCATGGGTGGTGGGGTGGCTGGTTTCGAAACAGCCGCCCTGATCGATGGCGACGTCGACCAGGACGGACCCCTTCTTCATGGTCTTCAGCATGTCGGCGCTGACCAGTTTGGGGGCGGCCGCTCCGGGGATCAGCACAGCGCCGATGACAAGGTCAGCCTCCGCCACGCATTCGGCGAGATTGGCGCGGTTGGAAAAGCGCGTCTTCGCCCGTGCCTCGAAATAGATGCCGAGCCGTTCGAGCACTTCGGGGCTGCGATCGAGGATGGTGACGTCCGCGCCCAAACCCGCCGCCATCTGCGCTGCGTTGAAGCCGACGACCCCACCGCCGATCACGCAGACCTTGGCCGGAAGCACGCCGGGCACCCCGCCCAGCAACACGCCGCGCCCGCCATTCGCCTTCTCCAGCGCGGTCGCGCCTGCCTGGATCGACATGCGTCCGGCAACCTGGCTCATGGGCTTGAGCAGCGGAAGGCCGCCGCTTGCATCAGTGACAGTCTCATAGGCGATGCAGATCGCGCCTGACGCCATGAGGCCGCGGGTCTGGTCCGGATCTGGCGCGAGATGGAGGTAGGTGTAGAGTATCTGGCCCGGGCGCAGCATGGCGCGTTCCGCTGGCTGCGGCTCCTTCACCTTCACGATCATTTCGGCCGTCTCGAATATCTCGCGCGCACTCGCCACGATCTCGCCACCAGCGCTGGCGTAGAGCGCATCATGCGCGCCAATCCCCTCCCCCGCGCCGCTTTCCACAAGGACGCGATGACCATGGGCCGCCAGTTCATGCACGCTCTCAGGCGTCAGGCCGACGCGATATTCGTGATTCTTGATTTCCTTTACCGTGCCTACGATCATGTTCAGCCTTTCCGTCCCGAGGGAATGTCACCGGGACATGGCATCGCCCGAGGTGCGGCGATGGTTCCGAAAATGCGCCTGCTGGCCGTAACAAACCTATCCGCGATACCGTGCTGGAACGCAACCATCGCGAAGCGGTGAGCAGCTACGGGGGATATTGGAAAGGAAAGTCCGTCCACCCCTTGCCACCCGCCGCGCCGCACGATAGGGAGCCGCCTTCCAGTGCATGCGGAGCGGTGGCCGAGTGGTCGAAGGCGCTCGCCTGGAAAGTGAGTATACGTCAAAAGCGTATCGAGGGTTCGAATCCCTCCCGCTCCGCCACCACCCTGTCCTTTCACATCCGTTCCGAATCACTAAAGCCCAGCTTTTCTGCGGCTTTCAGCGTGATTCGCATCCACGTTCATCCCTGCCAGTCCACCGGTGACCGATTGGAAATGTGGGAAAGAATGTGGGAGATTTGGTGGCATGGGAAAGCTCTCCGCTACCGCTGTGAAGGCAGCAACACGCCCCGGGCGGCTCGGCGATGGCGACGGGCTGTTTCTTGTGATTCAACCCGGCGGCGGCAAGAGCTGGATGTGCCGGGTGCAGAAGAATGGCAACCGGCGCGACTTTGGCTTGGGCAGCGCGTCCAAAGTCTGACTGGCGGCGGCTCGTAAGCGAGCGGGGAAAGCTTGCTTACAAAGCCGGACAGTAGTTCATAATTTTACCCTGCGGGTGTAGCACTGTTTGGTCGCTCGTGAACGCCAATCCGGCATAAGCGATCCTCCGTGCAGGGCGGTTGATTGCCATTTGGTTGCTGGCCTTGTGGAGCCATTCCAGCAGGATGAAGTCGGTGTGGTCCGGACCATGCAACCGCATTGCTCTCATGCATGACCAAAGCACTAAGGTAGGACGCAAGACTATGTGAGTATAGGTGCGACCCCAGCGTTCCTCGGCCCCGTCTTCTCTAAGCCTCACCGTTTACCAAATTTGAACCTTGATCGGCGACATAGCCACGAGGAGGCTTCCGCGTGGCGATTTTGCGCAACACCCTTTACACGCTGAGAGCGGCTCGCCGCTTTGGCATGACCTTGTCAAAAGACAGGGAGGGTACGGCTGCCCTGGAATTCGCCATCATCGCACCGGCTTTGCTCGCGTTGCTGTTCGCGATCCTGTACACGATGCTGATATATTTGGCGCAACAGATGCTCGAAACTGCGGCCCAAAGCGCGGGACGCCTGCTGTTGACTGGCTCAGCCCAAACGACCCTGCTGGCCAATGGCCACCTTGGCATGACGTCCGACGACTTCAAAGATGCCATCTGCAATGGTTACTCCGGAACTAATTCGAGCGGGCAGGCCGTCAGCGTTCCATCGCTCCTGCCCGCGATGCTCACCTGCTCCCGGTTAACAGTCAACGTTGCCACCGCAAGTAGCTATAACGTGGGCAGCACTTCCGCGCCGACATTCACTTATGACAGTAATGGCGTGCTGACCTCGACAGGGACGGGCTATATCTACCAGTCGGGCGGCAGCGGCAAAAACCGCATAGTCGTTCTCCAACTGGTGTATCTGTGGCCGACCGGAAAAGGGCCACTAGGCTTGAACCTGGTAAATCAGCCCAACGGCAATCGGAAGCTGGTGGCAACGTCAGTGTTCACGACGGAAGATTATTCATGCAACGCTTCGCAAACGTCGTGCTGAAGCGCTTCCCGCAGGATGCGCGCGGCGCTGTCATCGTGGAATTCGCGATCTGTCTGCCGGTGCTTGTGCTTATGTATACGGGCGGAGTGTGCCTGTCGGATATGATCGCCTGCAACCGCAAGGTTACGATAGCGACCCGTTCGCTGGTTGATCTCACCAGCCGAACCTTATCCCCCACGGTCATCTATAACGCCCCGCAAAGCGCCAATGCGAAAACCTATCTCAGCGCCAGTGCGGTTGTCCTGTCGCCTTACAAGCTCAACAACGCGACTGAGCAGATTTCGCTGCTTCGGATCTGCGACGCCACGCATGCCTACGTGGTATGGACACAGGCGCAGACGCAGAATGTCGATGGCAGCGTCGTTACGCCCACAACTTCAGAACACACTGCGGGTACACTTCCAACCATTGAGACGCAGTCGGCTAACGCCGTCATCTCGATCCCAGCCGATATGATCAATTCTACTATGGTGCCGACCTCACCGGACGGATCGAATGTTTGTCAAAATCTTGTCCCCGGCGTCGCCAACAAGACCCAGGTGGGTACGGCCGGTGGCTGGCTATACATGGGCAAGATCACTTACAATTTCACGCCATCGGTCAGTTATATACCTATCCGGACCACGGCTCTCACCCACACCATCTACATGACTCCTCGTCTTTACTAGGTACTTGACCGATGACAAAACTCTCTTGTCTCCGTTCTTCGTCAGCGATGGCCAGCCTCGCTGCTCGTCTGAAGGCTGATCAGCAAGGCGGGGCCATGATGATCATGGCATTTTCGCTAATCCCGTTGACCTTCGTCACCGGGTTCGGCATCGATTATTCTCGCGCCATGAGCCTCCAGACGCACCTGAATGCCGCTGCCGACGCAGCGGCGCTCGCGGCTGTCGGACCCTCGATGATCCTTCAGTCGAACAGCGACGCGACTGCTGCCGCGCGCACTATGTTCAGTGCTCAGGCCAGTCTCCTGAACGGTTACGAGGACCTTCAGGTGACACCCACGATTACGGACGGGACGTCCGGCAGCAGCGGCGCACTAGGCTATCTTCGAAAGGCTACAGTCAGCTACACGGCCAAGTCGGTCAATGTATTCGGTGGCATTCTCGGGTCAAGCACCCTGACGGTGAGCGGAACGTCATCGGCAAGCGCAGCGCAACCGCCCAACGTCGATTTTTACCTCGCGATGGACAATTCGCCATCAATGCTCATACCTGCGACTTCGGATGGAGTGAGCAAGATAATCGCGGCCACTAAGACGGCTGAAAATGCGAACGGTTGCGCCTTTGCATGCCATGCGATGCTGCCGAAAAGCGACAATATTTACGTCAAGGATCAGCAGACGCGCCATATATTACTGTCGGCAGGATATTATACGTCTGGTTCCACAACTCAGAACGTCTTTTACAGATGGGATTCATCTGCCAACCTAGTCTATGATAGCGCAGGTAACCTCATGACGTCATCCTCAACACCAACGGTGACGGGGCCTACGCGCACGACATCGGGATCTGGAGCCAACAGGCGCAACATCGACACCTCTGTAAGCACTTATAACGTGACCACTTATACGATTACCTCCAGTTCCAGCGGTGCGTCAACTGTCTACAAAAAAGTGACGCCGACGACGACCACTACAGTGGTTTCCACGCCGACCAGTGGTGGCGCATCGACGACTACCACGACTACAACTACGGGCACCCCAACCAATACCGTTTACGACACCGGTTACTGGGCTGATGGTTATTGGCTTACACATAATTACGGACGAATCTATGGTAGCCCCTCCAGTATTATCCTGCGTAAGGACGACATGGTTTCGGCCGCATCGCAGTTAATTCCTTTCGCGGCCAACCAAGCTTCGCAATATCAGGTTACCTATCAGGCGCAGATGTTTTCATTTGACTGGACGCGGTCAGGCAATTCTTCACCCGTCAGG
>CBIHQA010000376.1:0-4506 GCA_966211475.1 uncultured Neisseriales bacterium | reverse complement strand
CTCCCGCCCGCTGGCGGGAGTGCCTCGCTCCGCTCGAGGGGACGTTCACGCAGTGCCCGCCCGGCGCCCGACAGACGGCAAGACGGCCGCCCCGCCCTCCGTACAGCCCTGTTACCGCTGGCTTTTTTGGCGGCCGATGGGTTCCGTCACCTCCGCAAGGTTGCGGCCAAACACTACGAGTTGTTATGTTCCTCCGTACATGGTCGATAATGACCTTGTGCGCGCCTTCCTGGAACCACCCCGCGCGCCGACGGACCAACCGGTAAGCGCCCATCGATGGCGCAATCAGCAACCTGACCGTTGATGCACCGTGGACACCAACGGCACGCACCTTGAAAGACCCGATCCCGGCCCTATCTAGTCAGCAAGAAACGAACAGGAGGGATCATGCGTAACCCGAGACCCGACATCCTGAAAGCCTTGCAGTCAGCCGAGGTCATTCAGTTCAACGGCGAGTTTGCCGAGCCCGACTATCTGCGCGTCCCGGATGAAGACATCCGGCCGGACGACGTAGTGCTGGAAATCAACGTCGACGACAGCGAAGAAGACTTCACACTGGCAGAACTGGAAGCAGCCCAATTGATGGGCGAGGGGATTTACTTCATCGAAAAGCGCGGCTACCTGCGCTTCCTGGCGCGGCCGACGGTCCACTGACCTCCGTCTCTGCCATACCGACATACAACGCCCGGTTCATCCGGGCGTTGTCGTATCCGGTCAACGCAGAGCGTGTTACCAGGCCTTAAGCCGTTCCGACCGACCCGTCCACCACGCCAAACTCCGCCGGAATCCGCACGTAGACCAGATTCAGTCCCTGTGAACGCAAGTGGGCCAGTAATCGGTCCGCATCCTCGGCGCTGAGCGCGAACACCGCCTCCACCGGCAGCTCACCGGCCAGCTCGAAGAAATGCGCCTCATGCATCACGCCATGCCGACCATAGCCCGCAATCGCCCGGAACACCGAGCCGCCGGGGATGCCGATACGGTGTGCTTCTCCCAGCAGCCATTCGTAGGCCAGCTTGCCCTGGTGGCGCTGCTTTTCGGTGATGAAGAACTTCAGGTAGACGCCTTGCATGGAGACCTCCCCTTCACGCCCGGCACGGCGGTTAGCGGCGCAGCAACACCTGCATGCTGGCCGCACCGAGCGCCGTCATCGTCAGTGATCCCAGCAGATGGGTTCCAGCCGTCCCCACCGCCCATCCGTACTGGCCCCGTGACAGCAGCGTGAACACCTCGCCGGAAAAGGTCGAGAACGTGGTCAGCCCGCCCAGGAAGCCGGTAATGGCAAACAGCCGCACTTCGGGCGGCAGGCTGGCGTTGTGAGCGAAGTAGGTGATGGCGACACCGATCAGGTAGCCCCCCAGCAGGTTGGCTGCCAGCGTTCCGAGCGGCATGGTCGGAAACACCGGGTTGAGCAGCAGGCCCAACCACCAGCGTAACCAAGCGCCCAATGCGGCCCCCGTCCCGATCGCCGCCAATGCTCCGAATCCCATCGCGCCCCTTCCGGCCTGCTGACTGTCACTGCGTTGTACTGAAGTATATCGCGTTGGCGAATCCGGCTTTCACGCACAAATCATCAAGAGCCTGGCATTCATCCGGCATACCATCGATCCATGGATACCCATCGCCTCCCTACCGTCTGGCAACAGCTGGAAGCCGCGGTCGACTTCATCGAATCCCGCCTGGCGCATCCATTTGACGCGCCCTCGATCGCCTCCGCTGCCTCGATGTCGGTCTGGCAGTTGCACCGGCTGTTCCAGGCGGCCGTGGGAGAGTCGCTGATGGACTATGTGAGGCGGCGCCGGCTGGCCAGCACGCTCGGTCCGCTGCGCGACAGCCGGCGCCGCATCCTGGACATCGCACTGGACGCCGGTTTCGATTCGCACGAAGTGTTCTGCCGTGCCTTCCGGCGGGAATACCGCTGCTCGCCCGGTCAGGTGCGGCGAGGCGCGAACACCTTCATCCCCTACCCGCGTCCCTGTGTCGACGAATCCTACGTACACCACCGGTTTCGGGGCATGCAGCTGGAGCCGGTACTTTGCGAGCTACCGTCCTTGGAGGTGGCCGGGCGCACGCTCATGTTCGACCGCGGCCAAGGGCCAACCTACGTTCCATCCCTGTGGAAATCCGTCATTGGTGAATGCGGCCTTGGCCCCACCGATGTAGTCGGAGTCACCGACATCGACAGCTGCCATCCCAACGTGCTCCGCTATTTTGCCGGCTTCCCGTGGGGACAGGACGCGCGGCCCGCCGGCTGGACGTCACGGACGCTGGCTGGCGGACTGCACGCCTGCTTTGACCACGTCGGGCACGTACAGGCGATCGAATACACCGTCCACTACATCCATGCGGTCTGGCTGCCGCAATCGGAATGGGAACCCGCCGGGACCTGGGAGCTGGAACGATACCCCACCGGTTGGCAACGCGACGGCAGCGGTCCCCCGTTGCGGATCTGCGTCCCGATCCAGCCCAAAGGAGAACGGCTGTGAAGCGATGGGTCCATATCCTAGCGGCGTGCCTTGCAAGCATGGCCGGGCTCGCCCATGCAGCATCGCTCGGCGTGCATCCGTTCCAGGTGGACGATCCGCTCCGGCACGTCCGGTTCGATGCGCTGCTTTGGTATCCCACCGATCTGCCTGCCCGCGATCTGCAGCTTGGCCCCTTCACGCTGCGGGCCAGCAGGGATGCGCCGCCCAGAACCGGGCGGTACCCGCTGATCGTCATCTCGCATGGCAGCGGCGGCAATGCGCTCGGGCATCGCGATCTGGCCGCCGCGCTGGTCTCCCGCGGTTATGCCGTGTTGACCTTCACCCATCCGTTCGACAACCATGCCAACCAGTCGGCCCTGGGCACCACACAGGAATTCACCGACCGGCCGCTGGAACTTCGCTGGGCAGTGGATGCAGCGCTCTCTCAACCGTTGCTGCGCAATCACCTGGATGCGACCCGCATCGGTGCAGCCGGTTTTTCCATGGGCGGCTATACGGTGCTGACAGCCGCCGGCGCCAAACCGGACCTGACGCGATACCTCCGCTACTGCGCCACCCAGCCGGACAGCGTGCTGATCTGCGAAGCCGCACGCCATGGCGGGCTCCGGGTCATCACACCAACACCGCCGCCAGCGCGGGACCCGCGGCTCAAGGCAATGGTCCTGATGGCACCTGCAGCGGTATTCCTGTTCGATGATGCGGCGCTGTCCGGTCTCCACCTTCCCACCCTGCTATATCGGGCAGCGCAGGACCGCATCGTGCAGGAACCTGACCACGCCGAACGCCTGGCGAAGCACTTGCCGATGCTAGACAGTCTGACGGCGATTCCAGGCGCCGGGCACTATATCTTTCTGGCCCCCTGCCCCTCGTCGTTGGCGGACCGTCTGCCTGTGCTGTGCCGCGACGCACCGGGCATCGACCGCATCGCCATCCATGCGACACTGAACCGGCGCATCGCCGACTTTTTCGACAAGACGCTGCAGCCTGGACAAAACGGCAGTCAGTAACCCGGCGCTTCTTGCAGCACAAACAAAACGGCCCGCACAAGGCGGGCCGCACACCTATCAAGGCAAGGTAATCAGAACAGGTCTTCGTCCAACCCCAGCACACTGTCCGCCCCGGACACCACCTGATCGCGGTAGGCGTGGGCCAGCGGCAGACGGTGGTCGGCGTAGAAGCGGGCCGTCGCAATGCGGGCGCCATAGAACGCTGGGTCTTCCGACTGCTTGGCGGCTGCCACCCGGGCCTGCTTGGCCATCATCATGCCGCCCAGCACGGTACCCATCAGCATCAGGTAGGGCACGGCGCCGGCGGCGGCATGCTTCGGCTGGCTGCTGAAGTTGGCCAGCATCCAGTTCGTCGCATCCAGCGCCGCCGACACCGCACGCTTGAGCGAGCAGCCAATGGCAGCACCTTGCGGACCGACGGCTTCCACAGCCTGTGCTTCCGCGGCAGCAGCAGCCAACACAGCGCGTGCGGTGGCGCCTCCGTCGCGGTTGAGCTTGCGGCCGATCAGGTCGAGCGCCTGGATGCCGGTGGTGCCTTCATAGATGGCGGTGATGCGGGCATCGCGCATGAACTGCGCGGCACCGGTTTCCTCGATGAAGCCCATGCCGCCGTGCACCTGCACGCCGAGCGAGGTGACTTCCTGCGCCTGCTCGGTGCTCCAGGCCTTGACGATAGGGATCAGCAGGTCGACCAGCGCTTGCTGGCGCTGCTGCTCGTCGGCATCCGGATGGCGGGCGGCCTGGTCCAGCGCCACAGCAGCCATATAGGCCAAGGCACGCATCGCCTCGATCTGCGAGCGCATGGTCAGCAGCATGCGCTTCACGTCCGGGTGCTTGATGATGGCAACCGGCGCAGCGGACTCTCCACCCAGTTCACGGCTCTGCACCCGGTCCTTGGCGTACCAGGCGGCCTGCTGGTAGGCACGCTCGGCCACCGCCACGCCTTCCACGCCGACGCCGAGGCGGGCATGGTTCATCATGGTGAACATGTAGGCGAGGCCCTGGTTCGGCTC
>CBIHQA010000375.1:0-4533 GCA_966211475.1 uncultured Neisseriales bacterium | reverse complement strand
AGCAGAAATAGGTCATCAGCACCGGTAGGTAGGCGATGCGGAAGGTACCCAGCAGGCGACGCAAGCGCAGCACGGGGTTCGAGGGGGTCAACACGGCGTCAGTCAAGGTCAGCATCCCAGGGAGAAGTCTCTTCCATTCTGACGCAGCCCGGTCGTGCCCGCTGGCCCGATTCGACTTAGAAACCGTAGTTGGGCCGCTCCACAGATGCATCTGGCCGGATGTTTGGCTAGGCGCGACGACCCGTCAGGTGCGGCCCCTGCAAGAAGGAGCAACAACGCCAGGCGTCCGGCCGGACGCACCTGTGGGGCGATAGCGTACTCACCCTTCGGGTGAACGTTCGTCGACCGCACAACCGAAGTTCCCGCGCGGACTGTGAATCGGAGTACAAGCGGTCAACTGCGGTTTCTAGGTTCAACCCCACGGCCACGTCGATCCGTGATATCAATAGCGCGCCTCCCCCGGGCTGCCCGCGCCGGCCAGGTCGAACCCGACCGGCGCGCAAGGAAATCCGCATGAACGACAACGCCAGCCTCGCCCACTCTGGCGGGCGCGTGGCCGCCAGCGGCGCGACAAGCGACGCCGAATGGCAGGCCCGCATCGACCTGGCCGCCTGCTACCGCCTGGTGGCACTGAACGGCTGGGACGACCTGATCTACACCCATGTCTCGCTGGCCGTACCGGACGAGCCGGGGCATTTCCTGATCAACCCCTTCGGCTTCACCTTCGAGGAAGTCACCGCCTCCAGCCTGGTCAAGATCGACCTGGCCGGCAACGTGGTCGGCGACAGCCCGCATCCAGTGAACGCGACCGGCTTCGTCATCCATGGCGCTGTGCATGCGGCACGGAATGACGCTCATTGCGTGATGCATCTGCACAACCCGGCGGCAGTCGCCGTGTCGGCGCTGGAATGCGGCCTGCTGCCGCTGTCGCAGCATGCGCTGCACTTCTACCGCGACCTGGCCTACCACGACTACGAGGGCCTGGCGCTGACCGAGGCCGAGAAGTCGCGGCTGGTCAGCAGCTTGGGGCGCCATCACGCGATGCTGTTGCGCAACCACGGCTCGCTGGTCTGCGGCCGGACGGTGGCCGAGGCCTTCTGCCTGATGGACATGCTGGACCGCGCCTGCAAGACCCAGCTCGCCGCGATGGCCGCCGGTGCCGCGCTGGTCCTGCCGGATGCCGAGGTGTGCGAGCGCACCTTCCGGCAGCTCACGGGTGACGATGAGCCGGAAGGCACCCGTGAGTGGCCGGCGCTATTGCGGCGCCTGGATCGGCTCGATCCGTCGTACCGGAGCTAGCCCAACTACATTTCCGATTGCGTTCCGTAGACGCCGCCTTGGTAGCCTGGACGCCACAGGCGGCCAGGGTGGCGGCAGTTCCCCGGCCGCCATAGGCGTCCGGGCTACTCGCGCTCTCCGATAACGAGCGCTATATGGGTACCGACTCTGTTTTCTCGCCACGGGGCGCCTACGCCCTGCTCCCCCCGCTTTCCGATGGAGTACGCAAGACATGCCAACCCTGACCGTCAAACTGTTCGAAGGCCGCCCGGTGGAAGTGAAGAAGGAACTGGCCGAAGCCCTGACCCACGAATGCTGCCGCGTGCTGGATTGCGCGCCCGGCGCGGTGGACATCCTGTTCGAGGACATCAAGAAGCACGACTGGGCCACCGCCGGCGTGCTGTGGTCGGAACGGGACTAAAAAGGAGCATCGCCCCGTTGTAGGAGCGGGCCATGCCCGCGACCACCCGTTCTTCGAAAAACCGATGGTCGCGGGCATGGCCCGCTCCTACGGGGAGGACGTCGGCGGCGCGGTGATCGCCTGGCGCACCGCCGTCAGCGGTGCCGCCGCATCCAGGATCGCCCGGTCGCCGTCCATGCGGACACCGAGCGAATCCCATAACGCGGCCAGGTCCACCTGCACCGGCTTGTCCTTCATCTCGTCGTACAGCTCGCTCAGCACCCGCGTGCCGGTCGCTTGGTCGCCGACACGGAACAGGCGCTCCACCGGCCAGGCATCGGCGATGCCACCTCCCTGCGCAATCACCGCCCGCAGCGCATCCTGCAACCCCAGCCGGTTGCCCGTCTGCTGACGGATGCGCAGGTCGGCCAGCAGGCAGAACAAGGTGCCGCCCCAATATTCGCGCGCTCGGTTGGATGTCCCGTCCAGTCCACCATCGCCCTCTTGCGGCAGCCCCTTGGCCATGCCGCGCGCAAAACCGGCCCACACCTCCTCTTCGCTCAGCTGGCCGGCTTGTGCCCGGGTGATCGGCCCGACATAGGTCGCGATGCCCTCCAGCAGCCAGTAGTGGCGGCGGGCCACCATTGGCGTGGCGAGATGCACCAGTTCATGGGTCAGCAGACCGTCCCGCGCCAGCGCCTCCGCGCCGACCTCCTGCCCCAGCAGCACGCGCACCGCCGGATAAGGGTCGCCGTAAGCAATGCCGGCGCGCACCGTGTCGCCGGGCACCGGTACCACCAGCAGCTCACCATGCCGGACCGGAAAGCGCCCGTAGTAAGTGCTGACGGCCGCAACGGACAGCCGTGCCCAATCCAGCAGTTCGCCGTACGGCCGGGCGAATAGGCCGGGTGCGAACGCCACGTCCAGCTCACCGCTGGCAGCCGGCAGGCGCGTCTTCGGCAGGTCCGCCAGGGTCAGGTACAGCGGAGGCGGCATGGGAAGTGGCTCGTCCGCCCGGACCGCCATCGATAGGCAGGCCAGCACGCTGAGTACGAGGCGGGCAGGCCCGCTGGTCCATCTATGCATTCCTGTCAGCCATATTGATTTCTCTGGCGGCGCATCGCCTGCCGTCTTCTTGAACCCCGCCATTGTGTCTCAAGCCGCCTGCCGCGGCGAACGTCAGGCCGCGTGCCTGCTCGAATCCATTCCAGGGCGGGTTACCCCGGCCACCGTCCGTCGCGGCATCATTCCGGAAGAGCGAAGTCGGCCAAGCCGCTTTATGATTGCAATCATAAGAAGGTGGACGGCATCTCATGCTCCGTACCGCCAAGAACCAGAGACGCTCATGACCTCAGCAGACAAGCCGACTCCCCCCGGCCCCGTGTCGGTGACCTGGCCCTCTTCGCACGGGCCGGTGTCGCTGTCGAGTTGCTTTCAGCCCATCCTCAGCCTGTCGCTGCGTACCTGTGTCGGCCACGAGGCACTGATGCGCGCTCAGCATGCCGACGGACGCACCGTCACCCCCTACGACGTGCTGCGGGCGGTGGACGATCCGGACACCCTGCGCCAACTGGACCGCCAGTGTCGCAGCCTGCACCTGGAGAACTACCTGCGGCAGGACCCGGGCAAGGGCTGGCTGTTCCTCAACATGCATCCGGATGTGTTCACCCACGCGCCGGAGCGCGGCGGCGAATCCTTCCTGCGGCGGCAACTGGCCGAGCACGGCATGCCGGCCCACCGCATCGTGGTGGAAGTGATGGAGCAGGAGGTGATCGACAACCAGCGCTTCGACCATGCGGTGCGCTACTTCCGTGAGCTGGGCTGCCTGATCGCGCTGGATGACTTCGGCGCCGGCCATTCCAACTTCGACCGTGTCTGGCGCATCCAGCCGGAAATCGTGAAGCTGGACCGCACCCTGCTGGTCCTCGCCGCCCGCGACCGCAAGATGCGCCGTTTGCTGCCGCAGATGGTCGCCTTGCTGCACGAGGCCGGCGCGATGGTACTGATCGAAGGGGTGGAAACGGCCGAGGAGGCCTATCTGTCGCTGGAGGCAGACATCGACTTCGTGCAGGGCTACTACTTCGGCCGCCCGCAGCAAGAGCTGCCGCCGATCGGCCTGGACTACGGCCCGATCAAGGACGTCTGGGCCGCCTATGACCAACAATGGCTGAACCCCGGATCGCGACGCCCGGACGACATGGGCGAATACGTCAGCGCCATCGCCCACGCCGCCCGGCTGATCGCCCAGGACAAATCCATCGAGGAAGCCTGCGCGGCCTTCCTGGAGCTCAAGGGCGCGGATTTCTGCTTCCTGCTCGACGACAAGGGCCAGCAGATCGACCGCTACCTGTGGTCGCACAAGGGCGAAGGCTGGGACGACCCGCGCTTCCGCCCGCTATTCCCGCCGCCCGGCACCCGCTGGTCTCGCCGGCCTTACTTCCACCGCGCGCTGGAAGCCATCGGCGAAGTGCAGGTCACCCGCCCTTACCTGTCGAACGCCAGCGCCTCGCTATGCGTGACGGTGTCGATCGCCTTCCTGAAGGAGGGCAAGGTGCGGGTGCTCTGCGGCGATGTGGCTGTGACGGAGAATCGGCACGGCGCGGCCTGATCCGGCATCCAGGCGCGGTCAGCCCAGGCTGACCCGCCAAGCACCGCCATCCAGCTGGACCAGCTCCGCCTCCACCGGCAGGAACTTCTCGATCACCGCCAGGTTTGTCCTCAGATGTTCCGACGGCGTAAGCGTGGTGAACGCGCCGCCACCGGCCAGCGCCATCGGCAGCACCAGCTGGTCCGCCAGGTATTCACCGACCGCCGCATTGCTGTCCAGGTAATGCCGCGCCTGCCGGGCGGCCTTG
>CBIHQA010000374.1:0-4549 GCA_966211475.1 uncultured Neisseriales bacterium | reverse complement strand
TTGACCATCACGTGGCGGACACAGGTGTAGTCCTCCAGCGCATACACCGACATGTCCTTGCCGTAGCCGGAGCGCTTCATGCCGCCGTGCGGCATCTCAGACACCAGCATGAAGTGGGTGTTGATCCAGGTGCAGCCGTATTGCAGCTCGGACGCCACCTTCATCGCCTTGCCCACGTCGCGGGTCCACACCGAGCTGGCCAGGCCGTATTCGGAGTCGTTGGCCCAGCTGATCGCCTGGCTCGGGTCGTCGAAGCGGGTGACCGACACCACCGGGCCGAACACCTCGCGGCGGACGATCTCGTCTTCCTGGCGGGCGCCGGCGATCACCGTCGGCTCGAAGAAGAAGCCGCGCGCGCCGGTCATCTTGCCGCCGGCGGTCACCTCGATATGCTTCTGCTGTGCGGCGCGCTCAACGAAGCTCGCTACCCGGTTGCGCTGGCGCTCGGAGATCAGCGGGCCCATTTCCACGCCGTCGTCCATCTGCTCGCCAACCTTGATCGAGGACACCGCGCTGGACAGCTCTGCCACCAGGTTTTCGTAGATCTTCTTGCCAGCGTAGATGCGGCAGGCGGCCGTGCAGTCCTGTCCGGCGTTGTAGTAGCCGAAGGCGCGTACGCCCTCCACCACGGCTTCCAGGTCGGCATCGTCGAACACGATCACCGGCGCCTTGCCGCCCAGCTCCAGGTGGGTGCGCTTCACGCTCTTGGCGGCCGCTTCCAGGATCTTCTGGCCGGTCGACACATCGCCGGTCAGCGACACCATCCGCACCTGCGGCTGGCTGATCAGCGGGGCGCCGACGCTGTCGCCGCGCCCGGTCACCACGTTGACTACGCCGGCCGGGAGCAGCTCGGCCATCAGTTGGGCGAGCTTCAGGGTGGTCAGCGGGGTCTGCTCGGACGGCTTGATCACCACCGTGTTGCCGGTGGCGAGCGCGGGGCCGAGCTTCCAGGCCGCCATCATCAGCGGGTAGTTCCACGGCGCGATGCTGGCCACCACGCCCAGCGGGTCGCGGCGGATCATGCTGGTAAAGCCCGGCAGGTATTCACCCGCGGCGCTGCCGACCATGTTGCGCACGGCACCGGCGAAGAAGCGGAACACGTCGGCCACCGCCGGAATTTCGTCGTTCAGCGCGGCCGCGTAGGGCTTGCCACAGTTGAGCGACTCCAGCTTGGCGAAGGTCTCGCCGTTGGCCTCGATCGCGTCGGCCAGCTTCAACAGCAGGGTCGAACGGTCGCGCGGGGTGAGCCGTGCCCAGGCGGGGAAGGCTCGCTCGGCCGCGGCCACGGCGGCCTGCACCTGGTCGAGCGACGCTTCCGGCAAGCGGCACAGCACTTCGCCGGTCGACGGGTTCAGGATCTCCTCGGCCTCGCCTTCGCCGGTCACGAACTGGCCATTGATCAGCAACTGGGTCGGGAACGTAATCTCGGTCATGGACAGCTCCTCTTGCATGGGGCCAACCGTCGCCCGGATACCTTACGGCGGACACCAGGAGGCGGGTAGGTAGGTTGGACGCGGCGCTATTTCGAGCCGCCGGCAATATCCTCGGTGCCCTTGGTCAGGCGATACGCCAGCAGGATCGGGATGGTGGTGATCAGCATCACCAGCATGGCCACCACGTTGGTCACCGGCACGTCGCGCGGTCGACCAAGCTGATTGAGTAGCCAGATCGGCAGCGTCTTCTCGTGGCCGGCGGTGAAGGTGGTGACGATGATTTCGTCGAAAGACAGCGCGAAAGCCAGGATGCCGCCCGCCAGCAAGGCGGTGGCGATCTGTGGCAGCACCACGTGCCGGAAGGTCTGGAAGCCATCCGCCCCAAGGTCCATCGAGGCTTCGATGTGGTTGTACGAGGTACGCCGGAAGCGGGCGACCACATTGTTGTACACCACCACCACACAGAAGGTCGCGTGGCCGATCACGATGGTCCAGAAGTTGGGGTTGAGGTCCGCCAGCTTGAAGGCCGACAGCAGCGAGATGCCCGTGATGATCCCCGGCAGCGCGATCGGCAGGATCAGCATCAGCGTGATCGACTCCTTACCGAAGAAATTGCGCCGGTACAGGGCCGCAGCCGCCAGCGTGCCCAGCACCATCGCCAGCAGCGTGGCGACGATGGCGATGCGGGCCGACAGCCAGATCGCGTCCAGCACG
Organism: uncultured Neisseriales bacterium; assembly: GCA_966211475.1. Classification (GTDB taxonomy): domain Bacteria; phylum Pseudomonadota; class Gammaproteobacteria; order Burkholderiales; family Leeiaceae; genus Leeia. Next base: position 2,402 of record CBIHQA010000374.1, on the reverse strand, counting down.
TCGCTGCGCTGGAAGGCCGCATGGAACCAGTGCAGCGTGAAGCCCTGCGGCGGGAAGCTGTAGGCGCTTTCCTCGGTGTTGAAGGCGTAGACCAGGATCACCAAGATCGGCAGGTGCAGGAACGCCAGCCCGCTATAGGCGGCGATCTTCAGGCCCAGCGAGGCGCGCGGGGCGCCGGTATCCGGTTTCCTAGAGCGCATCGAAGGCCCCCAATCGCTTGGCAATGGTCAGATAGATGCCGATCAGCACCACCGGCACCACGGTAAAGGCCGCTGCCATCGGGATGTTCCCGATCGCGCCCTGCATGGTGTACACCATGGTCCCGATGAACAGGCCGGACGGCCCGACCAGCTGCGGGATGATGTAGTCGCCCAGCGTCAGCGAGAAGGTGAAGATCGAGCCCGCCACCACGCCCGGGAAGGCCAGCGGCAGGATCACTGTGCGGAAGGTCTGCGCCGGCCGCGCGCCGAGGTCCGCCGAGGCCTGCAGCAGGTTGCCCGGAATCCGCTCGATGGAAGCCTGAATCGGCAAAATCATGAACGGCAGCCAGATGTAGGTGAACACCAGGAAGCGGCCCACGTTGGAGGTCGACAGCGTATTGCCACCGATCCCCGGCACCGCCAGCAACGCGTTCAGCACACCGTCGAGCCCCAGCCGCTCGATGAACCAGTAGGCCACCCCACCCTTCGCCAGGATCACCGTCCAGGCATAGGCCTTGACGATGTAGCTCGCCCACATCGGCAGCATCACCGCGACGTAGAAGAAGCCCTTCTCCCAGCCGGTTGCATAGCGCGCCATGTAGTAGGCGATGGGGAAGCCGATGGCCGCCGCGGCCACCGTCACCGACACCGCCATCGACAATGTGCGCAGCACGATGTCGTAGTTGGCCGGCTCCAGCAGCGCCCGGTAATTGGCCAGCGTCAGGTCGTGCGTCACCCCCATGGTGAAGTCGTCGAAGGTGTAGAAGCTCTGCGCCAGCAGCGCGAACAGCGAGCCCAGGTACACCACGCCGAACCACAGCAGCGGCGGCGTCAGCAGCAGCAACAGGTACAGGGTCGAGCGCCGGTACAGCAGCGACGACAACCGGCGCGTCAGGCCAGCCGATCGAGTGGTCACGACCGGCGTATTCATCGCGATCGCTCCCATTTCAAGCCCGCTCCTCCAGCATGACCATCGCGCCACGCGCCCAGGTCAGCTGCACCGGTTGGCCGATCCCCGGCAGGGACAGGTCCTCTTCGTCGCCATTGGGCAGTGCAACCGCCAGCAGATCTCCACCGATCTCTACCTCGAAGCGGCTCACCGCGCCGTGGTACTGCACATCCACCACTTTGCCCGGCACCACGATCTGCTCGCCGTTCGAGGCATCCGTGGCAGCAAACCGGATATGTTCCGGGCGGATCGAGAACGGCTGCCCTGCCCCCGCCACTTGTTGGGCAAGCGGGCCTCGCACCACATTGCTGGTGCCGACGAAGTCCGCCACGAAGGTGGTGCGCGGCCGGGTATACAGCAGCCGCGGCGTGTCCACCTGCTCGATCTTGCCCTTGTTGAACACCGCCACCCGGTCAGACATCGACAGCGCTTCGCCCTGGTCGTGGGTGACGTAGATGAACGTGATGCCCAGCTTGCGCTGCAAGCTCTTCAGCTCGATCTGCATCTGCTCGCGCAGCTTCAGGTCCAGCGCCCCCAGCGGCTCGTCCAGCAACAGCACGCGTGGCCGGTTCACCAGCGCCCGGGCCAATGCCACCCGCTGCCGCTGCCCACCGGACAGCTGGCCCGGCTTGCGATCGCCGAAGCCACCGAGCGCCACCAGCTCCAGCGCCTCCTCGGCGCGGCGATGCCGGTCCGCCTTGCCCTCGCCCTTCACCATCAGGCCGTAGGCCACGTTGTCCCGCACATTCATGTGCGGAAACAGCGCGTAATCCTGGAATACCGTGTTCACATCCCGCTCATACGGCGGCAGGCCGGCAGCCTCGCTGCCGAAAATACGGATGCTGCCCTCGGTGGGCTGCTCAAAGCCCGCGATCAGACGCAGGCAGGTGGTCTTGCCAGAACCGGACGGCCCCAGCATCGAGAAGAATTCGCCTTCTTGGACGGCGATCGACACGTCATCCACCGCGCGGACCGCGCCGTAGTGGCGGCTGACATGACGGAACTCAACTGCGGCGCTCATGAAACACCTCTTGAGACGGGTAGGTTGGGCCAAACCCTTCGCCAGGCTCAGGACTGAAGCCCAATAAGGCGTTGGATACGGCGTTCGTTGGGCTTCGCTACGCTCAACCCAACCTACGAAAGCTACTTTTTGATATCAGTCGGACCTGATCGTGTCCGAGGAGAGGGGCGATAGGGCAGAGACCGTCGCGAGCGGCCCGAGCTCGCGCCGAGAAGCACAGCCGTACTGTTGT